>NZ_JAGPUP010000518.1:0-44398 GCF_018069605.1 Microvirga sp. HBU67558
CGCCGTGAAAGCTCTCGCTGCTCTTCTGGTTAACGCGTCCGCGTGAAAGACGCCCTCAAACGATCCTTTTCTCGTGATCGCAAAATATGTACAAAGAGCCGAAATCTCATCAGAAATTGACACATGACTCCCTCCCCCACTCGGCAACGCTTGATCGGTTACGCCCGCGTCTCAACCGAGGAGCAGGCAACGGACGCTCAGCTCGACGAGCTCAAGGCTGCCGGCTGCGCGGTCATCCATCAGGAGCACGGGTCCGGCGCCTCCCGAACTCGGCCGGTTCTCTCGCGGCTCATCCGCGAGATTTCGAAAGATGAGGTCCTCGTGGTAGTTCGGCTCGATCGTTTGGCCCGGTCGGTCAGCCATCTGCTCGAAGTGATCGAGACGCTTGAGGAGAAAGGTGCCCACTTCAAATCCCTCAGGGATCCAATCGACACGTCGACCCCGCAAGGCATGTTCTCTCTGCAGGTCCTGGGCGCCGTCGCTCAGCTGGAGCGATCGCTCATCTCGGAGCGCACGAAGGCCGGCATGAAGGCGGCAGTGGCTAAGGGGAAGAGGCCGGGGAACCCAGGGTTGCGTGAGGGACGGCCGGAGGCAATCCGCAAGACCACCCTCGCCCGCGACCGCGTCTATCTGGGCGACCTTTTGACGGCAGCCGGTTCCTTGCTTCCCGTTGTCCGCCAGATGCGGCCAGACCACAGCTGGCGAGATGTCGTGCAGGTGCTGAATGCACGAGGCCAGCGGTGGACGGATCAAAGCCTCCGAAGGGCAGTCAAGCGATTGGTCACCGAGCGGATGGCTGAGCCGGAATTGTTACAGAAAGCCGGAAGGCGGCCGCCGGACGACCGAATCATGACTCTCATTGCTGGCATCGCGATCTCTAACCCGAACCTCACCCTGCGTGAGATCGGCGCTCAGCTCGAAGGAATGCGGGAGCGGACGCCACGCGGCGGGAGAGAATGGAAGGCCAGCTCGGTCAAATTCCAACTCGACCGGGCCCGCAAAATGGGCCTCGCGGTCCCTGAAATCCAGTGATCGCGATGCTGTCACCAGATTTTGTGTTCGAAGTGCGACACTTGGATAGCTTGTGCCACCCTTGGTAGATCATGATGACCTGCCAGCAGGTCGTGGACAGGTCGCCGGTAGGTTAACTTGAGCTCCGAGCCTCGAATTCCATAGCCGCGACGGCGCTTCCGCCGGAGCCATCTCATTAGAGCTTCGAGCGCCCTGCCCTGCCCCTCGTGGACTTCCACAGTTTGGCGGCGATGCTTCCCAACATCGCCCTACACGGTGACCCATGCCGCTTAAGGAGGCTACCTGCTCCCATTCACTCACCATGTCTCGCCCGGGTCCTCAAACTCCATCAGCTCGCCGCCAATCCGAACGAGGGCATCATCAAGAGGCGACCTGCCTCTACCGGCGCCTTTTGGCCGGAGCCCCCTCCCCTGCCCTCGGACGAGCCGGCGCTTCACGAGCCGCGTAGCCTCTACCGCGAGATAGGCCAGTTCCTGATCCGGCATGCCATCCAAGAGTTCGTCAATCTCGGGCCTGGTTGCCTTCGCGCCGAGCGTGCCCAACGACACTCGCTCCGGCGCAGGGGTCTCCTCACGCACTGGCCTCGCCGGGGAGGTCCGGTGGACCGGTTTGGCAGGTGGCGGAGGTGCTCCGAACAGGTCCCCTTGTCGCTCATCGCGAACCGGGTTTCGCGCCATTCCGCCTCCAGTCCGTTTCCCTCTCGTTAACCATAGTGGCCGCCTCGCCTTCGTCCTTCAACCAAAACGGTGACGGTCCTGATGGTTGCGCGAGAGAATGGCCCCTCCCCTTACAGAGGGCTGCTCTGTTCAACGGAAGGTGCCGGACGGTCAGCCTCATGATGATCCGACCAGTCATCCGCCAAGGCATCGGACGTCGTCCCGGTCCCATGAGCAGGCAGTCGCATAAGGAGGCTGCACAGGCGCGCCAGTGTCGAGCGCAGATCATGGCGGTGGACTACCATGTCGACCATGCCGTGTTCCTTCAGGAACTCGGCCCTCTGGAATCCGTCAGGCAAGTGCTCGCGGATCGTCTGCTCGATCACCCGAGGACCGGCGAAACCGATCAGGGCTCCTGGCTCGGCCATATGGACATCGCCCAGCATCGCATAAGACGCCGTCACACCGCCCGTGGTTGGGTTGGTGAGAACGACGATATAGGGTAGCTTTCCCTCGCGCAGCCGCTGGATCAGAACCGTGGTGCGCGCCATCTGCATGAGGGACAGCATGCCCTCCTGCATCCGGGCTCCACCCGAGGCGGTGAACACCACATAGGGAGTGCCTCGCTCTATCGCCGTTTCCGCACACCGGATGAACACCTCCCCGGCAGCCACCCCGAGCGAGCCGCCGATGAAGTCAGGGTCATGGGCTGCCACTGTCATCGGCAGGCCTTCGACGGTTCCTGTGCCGACTTTGATCGCGTCGGCTAACCCGGTTTTCGTCCGGGCCTCCTTCAGGCGGTCGGTGTAGCGCTTGGTGTCCCGGAACTTCAGCGGATCGGATTCTCCCTCCGGGACTGGCACATCCGTCCACTGGCCCCCATCGAAGGTCAGCGCTAGGCGCTGGATCGCCGACAGGCGCATATGGTGGCCAGAGCCTGGGATCACCCACTGGTTGGCCTCAACGTCCTTTTGGAACACCACCTGCCCGGAATCTGGGCACCTGATCCAAAGGCTGTCAGTGTCAGGCGCATCCCGCTTGAACAGGGTTTTGATCTTTGGCGCGACATCGGTAATCCAGCTCATGCGGCGTTCCTTCCGTATCTGCCGGCGCGGCACAGACCATGGGAATGCAGCAGGAGTGCGACGCCGAACTGGTCGACCCCTCTCTGAGTGCTCAGTCACAGTTCACTAGCCAGAGGGGTTCTGCCATAGCCCGGCTAGGGCAGATCCAAAGACGGCACTGCAAAATGAGGGACAAAGAGCGTTGGCGGGCCCGCGATACAGCTCAATCGGGCAAGAGAACTCGACGCCTAAGCGGCCGTTCTTCCGATTGCGGCGGCTGATCATAATGCTGCGGTGCTGACCGACGCCGATGTTGCCACCCTGAAGCATCTTGCCGGTACCAGGATGGGCGTCAACACGCTGCGCGCCCTCGCCTCTGATCTCGCCAATCTCGAGGCTTTGTGCCGCGCCGCAACCGGAGGCCCACTCCTATGGCCGGCTGATCCCGAGCTCGTCCCGAAGTTCGTTGCCACCATATGTGGGCCCTGGGTCAGAGCGCCATCGATGCGGCTCATGGCATGCTTGACGACTTTACCGAAGGCCACTGGGATTGGAAGATCCTCAAGGTCAAAGGGCCCCATGCTCCCAAGACGGTCTCCCGGCGGCTCTTCAACTGGTCGACCCAGCACCAGTGGAAAGGCGTTGAACCGCCGTTCGAGCAGCCTGGCATCAGGAAGGCTCTCTACTCGGCTATGAAGACCTCAGCTTGAGATCCTCAGAGCAAGAGCCGTAAGCCCGTCACCCGCGATATCCTCGACCAACCCTTGGCCACCTGTAGCGGTTCCAAAGCTGTTGACCTCCGCGATCAGGCCATCCTCCTGATTGAGGCCAGCGGGCGGCGGCGCAGTGAGGTAGCGACCGTGAGGCACTCCCAGGTCGGCGTGGCCGATCCCATAAAGCTGCGGCCGGCGGACCCCGCATCGCCAACGGCGCGCTGTGTTCGCATTGCTCTCGGCCGGCCGAAAACCACTACGGCAGGGCAGGGTGCCTTCGTGTTCGCTGCGGGCCGTGCGGCTATTGCCCTTCACGAATGGATGCAGGCCGCCAACATCACCTCCGGGCCGATCTTCAGGGAGGTTCGCAAGGACGGCTCCATCGGAGCCAACTCACGGACTCCGCAGTCGGTCAACCTCATTCTCAGGAAGCGCTGCCGGATGGCGGGGGTGGAGCTGGCGGATTTCAGCGCCCACGGACTGCGGTCCGGCTTCATGACTCGAGCCGGACGCGACGGGATCCCGCTGGTCGACGCGATGCGTCAATCAGCACATAGATCGGTCCAACAGGCCTCCGGATACGACAAGCAGGAGCACACTCAGAGCAGGGAAGTCCGAATAGACATCTAGGCACGATTCTGCTTGCTCTCGGCCACTGTGATGAGGGAACTAAGACCTTGCTGCTCCTGCGCTCTCCAGCCCCGAGTTGAACATGTTCAACTGGGTTCAAGATGAAGTCGCAGGACCAGCCTTAGTCCTAGTGTGACGAGGGCAGCCTGAGCACGTAGCTTCCCTGCAACCAAGCTGGTTCCGAGTTGAACATGTTCAACCTCCGCTGAGATGCCACTCGCTTTGGCAGATCAACTTCTGGGGTGGACATGCTCAACCACAGCCTGACGATCAAAGTTGATAGGTGAGGGGAGTTCATAAACCAAGAAAGACAGTTGGACTAAGGTCACGCAATTCCAACCCTGATCACCCTGCGCATCATGTAACTTTATTTCGCTATCGTGAGTTGAACATGTTCAACTTCCATCGCCTGAACGGTCCCTGCATAGGCCGCTTACAGCCCGGATGCATGCGACGAGAACTCGAACTTCGTTCGATTTCCCGAGCCAAATCGCTCGATCTATTAACTCGCGATTAACGAATTTACGGCTGTATGAGCATCAGCGCTAATTCTCGGGTTTGAGCCCGATCAGCGTTAACATCTTCGGAAAGGCTCAGCCGATGCAAGCCCAGCACGCACAGTCCCCAAGCGAGGCGAATGACTTGCGCCTACTGATCGAACGGGATGCACAGGAAATCTCCGCCAAATTGAAAGCTCACCAAGAGCGCATCTTTCCCCCGACAGCACAAAAACGTCTGCGTCGTTTTACGTCAGCTGAAGCCGCCAAGTTTATCGGTATCCACGAAGGATACATTCGCCAACTCGCTACTACAGGCAAAGCCCCACTTCCGGAGCCAGCGCCAAATGGGAGACGGACCTTCTCCGTAGAGGAGATGAATGCACTGCGCGGCTTCCTTGACGAGGGCACGAAGGGCTCTCGGACCTACATCCCGCGACGAAAGGACGGTGAGAAGCTCCAGATCATTTCCGTAATGAATTTCAAAGGTGGAAGCGCGAAGACCACTACAGCTACCCACTTAGCCCAGTACCTCGCCCTTAGAGGGTACAGGGTCCTTGCAGTGGATCTCGATGGTCAGGCGAGCATGTCGGCAATGCTGGGGCACCAGCCTGAATTCGATGTTGGTGAAAACGAGACGATCTACGGTGCAATCCGCTACGATGACCAACGAGTGGACATTACCGAAGTCATCCGCGCCTCGTACTTGCCTGGACTTCACATCATTCCGGGCCAACTTGAGGTGACCGAATTTGAGCATGACACGCCAAAAGTCCTTGCTGATAAAACTCAGGCAGGATCGCTCTTCTTCTCTCGCATTGGCCAAGCATTGGCGCCTATCGCTGATGAGTACGACGTCGTGATCTTTGACTGCCCGCCTCAGCTGGGATTTCTCACACTTTCAGCTCTCTGCGCAGCGACTTCCGTTCTCATCACTGTCCATCCTCAAATGATGGACGTCATGTCCATGTCGCAGTTCCTTCGAATGACTGCCGATCTCCTTGGTGTCGTATCAGACGCCGGCGGCTCAACAAACTATGACTGGATGGGCTACTTGGTCACGCGCTTTGAACCCGGTGATGGCCCCCAAAATCAGATGGTTGGGTTCATGCGATCGATGTTCGGAACGCGGGTGCTCAACAATCCAATGCTCAAGAGCACTGCCATCTCCGACGCGGGTCTTACTAAGCAGACCCTTTATGAAATTGAACGCTCGCAATTTACCAAAGGTACATACGACAGGGCTCTCGAGTCCCTGACGGCAGTGAACAGCGAGATCGAAGATCTGATCCGCAAGGCATGGGGGAGGGTGTGATGTCGCGTAAGAACCTGTTCGGAGATCTTGCAGTACCGATCCCGCAGGCTGGGGGCGAACCTCCGGCCGCGATGGCGCCTGAGAGACCCTTCGCTGGGAAAGAACGTAAGCCGCCGCGGATGGCTAGCGCACTCGGTGCAATCACCGAGTCGCTAGGAGCCATCACTGAAAAGGCCCAAAAAGCTGAGGAGATGGAAAGGCGCCTCGCAGAGGGATTGACAATCGTCGAGCTCGAACCTGCCGACGTTGATGTATCCTTCGTCCGCGACAGGATGATTTATACCGAAGAGGATCATGCAAAGCTCGTTGAGGCTATAAAAAGCAACGGGCAACAGGTTCCTATCCTTGTGCGCCCACATCCGAAAGAGCAGGGACGTTATCAGGTCGCATACGGTCACCGACGCCTCCGGGCTGTCACTGAACTTGGCATCAAAGTTCGCGCCGTAATCAGACCTTTGACCGACGAGCAGTTAGTGGTTGCTCAGGGGCAGGAGAACAATGAACGCACAAACCTGACGTTCATTGAGAAGGCTCGCTTTGCCCTTCGACTTGAAGACGCAGGCTTCTCCCGAGAAGTTATTCAACAGGCGCTGTGCGTCGACAAGACCTATCTTTCCAGGCTGATCAACTCTATCAAGAATGTCCCAACGGATATCATTGACGCAATTGGATATGCACCTTCGATAGGCCAACGGCGTTGGCAAGAGTTCAGTGAAAAACTGACTGCCCAAAAGGTGGCCGGACTTCGGCAGGTTCTCCAATCTCCAGAAGCCCAAAATGCGATCAGCGACAAGAGATTTGAAATTGCCCTGAAGGTTCTTCTGACTGAACGCCCAGTTTCGCCTCAGACAGAACAATGGGTTTCAGCAGATGGAATCCGTCTGGCCAAATACAGCCAGGCGGACAAGAAGTTTTCGCTCGTCATCGATGAGAAGGCAGTTCCTCAATTCGGACAGTTTCTGATTGGGAGGATGCAAAGCCTCTACGAGGAGTTCGTCGGAAGCCAGTCTAAATGAACTTCCATCTCTAACTCTTCCGAGGATGTCCTCGTAGCTGTCCCGGCAATCCACTCCCAACCGGGACAACTAACAGGCGGTTGTGCGCCATGTAGACAATAAAGTCAGCGGAAGAGGGGAGGGGAGAGCGTAGGTTAGAGCGTTGCCTATCTCTGATGTTGGTCTTGTACAGAGACGGACGTCGTACTCAATTGATCGTTTGAAGACGATTTCCAAGATATTTTGTTAATCAGCGGGGGAGGGGAAGGCTTCCCCTGGGCGGGAGAAAATGCTTTCAAAACAAGGGCTTTAGCGGATCAGTCGATGACGAAAGGTCGATACAAGCCTCTGTGATCAGATCCCAAACGAAGCCGCTGACGATGTCGTCCCACTCAACAGGTCGCATCCTAAGGAAAGGCAGTAGTCAATTCCAGTTTAGCTTCCTTTGCTGTCACCTCTCCTTATTATATCAACGGTTTAGATCTCGGAACGAAGCGTAGCTTTCTGGGTAAGCGGGTCAGTTGGAGGCAAGCCTCAGGTTACTAGGGCCACGAGGATGACGAGGGGCGGAATTCGCGGCTGAGCCCGTTCAGTCCGAGCCGACCCCGAGATAAGTGAAGAACGACAGCCCGAGCATCACATCACGCCCCAGGCGGGCCAGCAAAGCGTCGAGTTCTTTGTAGCCTGTGTTAGCCAAAGATTGGGTTGAACCGTCGCCCCGTCCGCTCAGTCGATCAACCGACTATCCTGAGCTGCCGGCAAGCCACTTGTTGCCGCAATTCCCTGCAAATGGCAGTCTCGTCCCGTTACATACGCCATAAGTGCCCGTTCCACCCAATAACCGAAAGCCGCCTGTGATCTCCATGCTCAGATGGTCACATCTGCCTGTTTTGGCTCTCATAGCTGCTGCCCTGAGCGGGCAGGTCGCGGAGGCTGCGCCCGGATATCCGAAGCACGAAACTCCCATCCCGCCGGCAACGATGGCCCTGATGAAAGGGAACAACACCGCTCCCGCGGAACCGATGCTGATCCGCATCTACAAGAAGGAGGCGGAGCTCGAAGTCTGGAAGCGCAGCACAAGCGGGCGCTATATTCGCCTCAAGACATTTCCCATCTGCCGCTGGTCAGGCCAACTCGGTCTCAAGCAGAAAGAGGGCGACCGGCAGACTCCGGAAGGCTTCTATGCCGTCACCGCAGCCCAGATGAACCCGAAGTCCAAGCACTACCTGTCCTTCGACACCGGATTTCCCAATGCCTACGATCGGGCGCATGGGGCCACTGGATCCGCCCTGATGGTTCACGGAACCTGCTCGTCCGCCGGCTGCTATGCCATGACGGACGCGGGAATGGCGGAGATATACGCCCTTATGCGGGAGGCGTTCAGAGGTGGCCAGAAGGCTGTCCAGTTGCAAGCCTATCCGTTTCGCATGACGGCGGAGAACCTCGTTCAGCATCGCCTGGATCCGAACATCACGTTCTGGCGCCAGCTCAAGGAGGGCTCCGACCGCTTCGAGGCCACTCGGGAAGAACTCGCCGTGGGTGTCACGGCGGGGCGATACACCTTCCGGCCGACCAAAAGCCTGGACACGGAAGCAGAGGTATTGGCCTACCGGGCCATGGAAGACGACCATGTGACGGTGTTGCTGGAGGAGGGCAGGGCGGCCATCCGGACCACCTATGCCGATGGCGGGCAGCATCCGTCCTTCACGGCCCTGTGGCGCCGCGGCGTCTCCTTGGGTGAGGTCAGCCGTCCAGAGGCTCTGGCCTATGCCGGCCTCGAGCGTGTGATTGCGCCCGCGCCGGCGCCACGACCGGCGTGTTCCGGACCAGGTGCCTGCACACCATCATCCGCTGACGCAAAGGCGGTCTCTTCCCCAGCCATGGGAGAACGGCTCGTCGCCATCGCGCCGCGGGACGGCCCGTCCACGTGGCTGACGGAACTGCCGTCGCTGTTGACGTCCGCCGCAGTCGATGGCGCCGCAACGAGTTTCACCCATGACCATCCGATGATCCTGGGAGCGCAGAAGATCGTGCCCGCGCGTTTGGAAAAGCACACCTGATGGGAACACGGCTTGGCGGGCCTGAGCGATCTGAAGGCTGTCATCGCCTTGGCCGGGCCTCGAGTGCTACCTAGCGGACGGAGGCCCAACGAATGGGCTTGTAGTTCTTGCCCTTGAGCTTGGCTTGCCCCCAGATGGATTCGAGGTAGCCAGCATCCCCGAGGATGATGCCGTCCAGTTTGGCCGCCCGGTTGATGTCGACGCTGTCCTGCTTGCCCTTGAGCCGTTGCGTGTCCCTCGTGGACATCCGGGTGACGAAGGTCACGACGAGGCCGGGAGAGCCCTCTACCTCGTAGGCGTTGAACAGGCGCAGACCATCCGGCTTCTCGTCCATGAGCCGTTCGACGAAGGCGAAGCCATTGTTCTGCGCATGCATCCGGATGTCCGCGAGGGTGGTCTCGCCATAGCGGAAGCCAGGAAAGTCAGCGGGCTTGCCATCAGGCCGACCGCCCCAGGTCTTTTCGGCATAGGCGATCCGGCCATTCGCTGGATCCGTCGCGAGCGCGAGCTTGTTCCCGTCAGACAGTCTCCACCTGACCTCCTCGTGGGGCCCTGCGGCAACTCTGGAGGCTGGCTTGCCCGCGATCCGCGATGCTGTGGTGATTTCCTCCCCAATGCGGATGCCGTTCAGGCTCTGAGCCTGCGTTTCGGCCGTCAGGACAAGAAAGCCAAAGGCGGGGAGCGCATGCCGCGCGACAATGGAGGGGAAGTTTCTCATGGCGGTTATCGGCAAAGGAGGCCGACAACCTACCTTTGACAGGACTTTCGTCAACCAGACTTAGCCATTCCTTGGGCATTCGCGGATCCATGGTTGCAGAAGGATCACAGCTTCTGGCTGCCCGTCGGCGCTGGAGAGCGCTCTTCACTGCCGTGGCGTTTCTCCGGCACGGGACGATCCCCGGCCCGATGCACGACGAACCTGACAAGGGACTGGTAGATTCTAATCTCAATCGCGAAGAAGCTGTTTCCACGCCCGGATCTGCCGATCAGAGCAGAAGCGCGGCGGATCTCCGAAGAGACGCCAATACCCGATGCCGGTCTTGGGATTGAGCATCCAATACCCGACAGACTGTGGGATCGCAGGTGGGGCCTCGTCCTCGATCATCCAGAGGATCACAGGCACGCCGTCCCGCGGCGCTATGCTGATTGAGGACCAGCCCTCCCTGAGCGGCTCCATCGACATCGTCGGTTGGGTCTCCAGCGTGACTGCGGCCTTTGTCTGCCGCCTATGGATCTCACCTGCGGGTGGCTGAATGCGTGTTTCTTCCCGCAACGTCATGTCGGGATCAAAGACAGTCAGACGGAGCTCGACCGGTTCGAGAACCAAGCTGTGGCCATCCTGGCGCTCGGTCTGACACAGACCGGCGTGAGCTATGCGATCGTGATGCAAGTGTTGCTCTAAGACGTCCGCCGTGAGCGTTTCATCCACGGTCTTCGCAGAAATTCACGGTCCGAATGCAGCGAAGGCCTCGAGGGGCAACCTGAGGCCGTGCCTGTGCGGGAGCGATGGGCTGCATCGATAGCCCGAGCGCCTGGGCTCGACCATCACAGGGCCTAATTTTGTGCTTGGTGCCGAGCAGCGTTAACGGCCATCCCCCGATGGCTGTATGGCTTGCTTCAACGAGGCATATCAGAAATCCGCAGCGCATGTTGCACGCCCAGGGGGCTGCACCGCTTATCGGCGATCCTCGTGTGTCGCCAACTCGTCCAAGTGCTGGGCCGCCTCGAACAGGTGAAACTTGGCTTCGAGGAGCGAGACCTGCTCGGCAAGGGTGCGGATCGTCTCCGCCTGCTGGCGATACTCGGCCGCCTTGTCGGGGCGGAACTCATTCATGTCTCATGTCTCCGCTGGCGTTTCTCGCCGACCAACGGTCAAAATGGACCATGGTTCGCCGTTCCCTAGGACGGGGCGAGAGTTCTCGGCTTCGATTTTCTTGCCGGCTTCTTCACATGCGTTGAGGCAGAGCCATGATGACAGGTCCATGCTGATAGGTGGAACAGGGTCGCTTTTACCGTGGGTTCCTCAAGCCGCCCTGGTCACATACCCGCCTGAACCGCGCACCTGCCGCGGATCGGGCTGAAAGAGAGGCCGAAATCGACATTCCGCCTGGGCTGCGACCGCCTCTCAGGTCTTCCCGTTCAGAGGCACAAATCCCGGCTTCACAACGTGAACCGTCTGACCGGATCATTCCGGAACACCGTCAGTGACGTGTGACCTGCGGGTCACCACGGGCCCGTCGCCTTGCGACCGGGCCCGTTCCGTTTGATCCCGGGGAGACCTTGGATTCTCCCTTTCCCTTCATTGCACTTTCGTTCTAAGGCAGAATTTCCTCATCCCGTGTAGACGCGATGCATGCCTGGCCGAAGCTCCATCCCCAGCCCCTTCCGCTCCAATCCCATCCCCGCCGACCTCGTCCGGCTGCTCTATACGGCCCTGCCACAGGTCGCCTCGGTGACCACGGGCGTCGTCGTCGGCGCCTGGCTCATGGCCTGGCGCACCGGATCCGAGTGGGACTGGCTGCTGGCTTGGCTGGCGATCGGCATGGCGGCGGTCCGGCTGGGACTGCTCGCGGCCTTCTATCGGACCGGAGCCGACAAGGATCTCTCGCCCGCAGCCGCGAGGGGATGGGAGTTCGCCTACGGAGCAGGCTCGCTCCTGATGGCCGCCGTCATTGCGGGCATGTCCCTCCGGGCCCTGTCGGGAACCGATGCCGGTGTCCAGTTGCTTTGCCTCGGCCTCACGATGGCGACCTGCGCCGGGCAGTCGTCGACGCGGGTTGCCTGGCGGGCCTGGATCCCGATCAGCACCGGCAGCGTCGTCCTGGCCGCCTTCGCCGGCGGCTGCCTGCTGCACGCCGACGCAAGCTATAGAATCGTCGGGGGTTTGCTCCTGCTGTACGGGTACAGCCACATCGAGGCCTGCCGGCACGGCGCCCGGAACCTCGTGGCCCTGCATCGCGCCCAGCGCAGTCTCGCCCACCGCGCCGCGCATGATGACCTCACGGGACTGCCGAACCGGGCCGTTTTCCGCAAGTGCCTGATGGAGGCTTCCGAGAAGTTCGAGCGCGACGGGCAGAAATACGCGGTTCTCGCCCTGGATCTCGACGGGTTCAAGCACGTGAACGATGCCCATGGCCATGCCACGGGTGACGATCTCCTTCGACAGTTCGCCGATCGGATGCGGCACGCGCTTCGCGAGGGCAATGTGGTGGCCAGGCTCGGCGGTGACGAGTTCGCGGTTCTGCAACGGCCCGTCGCGGAGCCGGATGCTGCCGTGAGGTTGGCCGAGTGTCTCATTGCCGAGATCAGTCGTCCCTATGGTATCGAAGGACGGACCATCGCCATCAACGTCTCCGTCGGCATTGCGATGGCGCCCGAGTGCGGGGACGGGGAGGCTCTCCTGCGCGCTGCGGACGCAGCAAGCTACGAGGCTAAGCGCGCCGGCAAGGGGCTTTACCGCCTCGCCAGTCCTGGCCGGCATTGGCCGATTACGGCATAGCGAAGGCCGCCATGGCTATCCCGGACAAGGGCCTTCGTCGGCTCATGACGCGGTGAGCGGACCTTCATTTCAATTGTTGTTCGTTACTCTTTTGACCCATTGCACACATTCATAATGTTTGATCGTTGGTCAAGTGGCCGCAAAGCGAAATCATTGAAGTGTCGTCCTGCGGTGTACCTCAGTTGCGTCTCGATCAACTTACTTGCTTACGGGCCGACCTGATGACGACCGGGCTGTTCTCGTCTTCAACTTGCCCAGAATGGACTTGATGTGCTCCTTGACGGCAGCCTCGTCGATCTTCAACAGATCCGCAACGGCAGACGCGTTTTGGCCGGTCGCTAGATGCGTTATGATCTCAGTTTCCCTCAGCGACATGCCTGAGGAGGCAGGGCGTCGGTCCTCGTTCGCTGCCTTCGGATGGAAGAACCGAGATGGACTGTACACGGCTTCGATGATGCTGCCGGATGGTTCCCTCCGGCGCCGAATGATCTTTGCGGTCATCGCGGCTGCCCCCTGCAACGGATTAACCCTGTAGCCTGTTTAGCGGATCGGGCGGGGAAATACTTTGCAGTTTGCCTCAAGCTTTGCGCCGTTTATCTCACGCGCGGGATCAAAGGAGGTAGAGCCCATCAGACCTGAAGATATTGGATCCACTCGGCCAAGATTGGCTGGCCAGATCCATTCGAGCCAGGCTGAAGATGTTTGATTGTCCGATGAGCCAGGGCGCCCTCGGCTCGGGCTTCCCGGGGCGACATATCGAACATTCCGCGGAACGTCCGGCTGAAGGCGGTTTCATTGTTGAAGCCCCACGAGTAGGCGATATCCGCAATGGAGCGATGAGCATGGGCTGATGACGTGATCTCGCTGAAGCAGCGGAGCATCCGTCGTGCCCGGATGAACGCCGCTAATCCACCCAATGGCTCGAACATTCGGCCGAGCGTGGCCCTTGACAGTCGGAACTCGCGGCCGATGCCGTCCACCGTCAGCAATGGATCTGCCAGATTGTTGTCGATATAGCGCTTGATCGTCAGGATCAGTGCAGCGCGTTTGGCGATCGTTGTTGTCTCATGAGCGTCGGCCGCAGGGCCGAAACAGGCAGCGACAAGGCTAGCGGTCGCGTTAGAGATACGAGCCCCATCTTCTGAACTGAGAGAGCCTGCCGTCTGATAGACGGTGCTCAGATAGGTGGCGAGCAGGTGGCCGAGAGAGGACTGACCTGAGAGCACAAGGCCATGGAGTCCATCAGGATTCCTCACCAGAGGCTCCAATACCGATCGCGGAACCACGAGACTGAGGTTCTGAAAGGTCTCCGCCCGGGTATGCAGCGTCCGGGACAGATCAAGGATGCTGAGGTCGCCAGGACGGACATGGACCGTTCGGCCCTCTGCATCTCCCGCGTAGCCGCCGACAGGATAAAGCTGCACGAGGTAATGATCGACACCGCTGCGCGCAATCGTCACCGGTGAGCGGCGGAACTCTTGTCCACTCGCTGCCACGCTTCCGAGAAGCAACGGACCAAAGTGGTAACTGTCGATTTTGACCTGGAACGATGCGACGGCTCGGGTATCTGCGACCTCTACGTCAAACAGGGGCGAGACAATGTTGCGCCATATCCAGTATGCCTCCTCCGGCGCGGATACCAGGGATCCCTTGAAAGAAAAGGACGGCAGACTTGGCATAGATCTGAAGGTGCCCCAGAGCTCGTTATAATTCAGATAAGAGCCTGGGAGAAGACTAACAGAACAAGATTGAAAGGCGAGGCTTTGTCAAGGTTAAGATGAACATCTTGTTACTTCGCCGTCTAACCTTTGTGTTCCCTCGGAGACGTGTGGGGGCCCGGAGCTGCCACTAACCGTTTGTTCTTCCCTTGCTTCGCTTTGCCAGATTAAGAAACGTTAACCCGAGACAGATCCGCGAAGTGACCCAGCCTTCGCTGTGCGCAAGCCTTTGTTCGCGGTAGGTTTGACATGCTGTGGTTGGGCCGATGCAGGAGAAACGCCCTCACCGAGGGGTTCTTGCGGACCTCCGGCTGAGAGCGCCTGAGGCCCCAGCCGAGGGAGTCGTGGACCTCAGCCAGGGCGCTGGCGAGGGTAGGGGCCCCGCCTTGATCGGGCTGATACGCGACGCGCCCGGTGCCGGCATCCTGAAACGGACAAGGTTAAATTTCGGTAGCAGCAGGTGCATTCCAGACCGGCGCTTATGCTAAATTGCGCGGCCCCGCTTGGACTTCTGAGCCACCAGGGCGCATAGTGCCGCCATCACAGCCGATCCGAACCCGTAGGCGCCGGTGGCTGAAAGACATGCGCTCCCGCCTGCATGGTCGAGGAGGGTCGCCATGAACGACCTCCAACGAGAACGCGAAGACCTCGTCACCGCAGATCGGCATCTTGCGGCAGGCGAGCAGCGCATCGCCGAGCAACTCGCCCTGATCCAGAGAATGACCCGGGACGGCCACGACACCGCTCTGGCCCGGGATCTGCTGCGCCTGCTCGACGAGACCATGGTGGCCTGGCAGGAACACCGCCAACTCATCCTGGACACGATCGCCCGACATGAGCGGGCTCTCGCCCCTGCGCCTCAGCCGCATCCTGGGCCAGGAGCCTCCTGACCTCGGCTATCTCTCCGGCTGGATGCGGCAGCAGCGGATCGAGCTCCTGCCCGATCCGCTCCATCTCATCGATTTGACGCCGCACCTGTTGCCGGAACTGCACGTGGGCTTTTCGAAGCCGGGCGGTTTCCGCCAGGACAGCCTCGGCGCGCTTGAACAGAGTGTCATTCTCCATTCGCATGGCAGCTGCCCCGTCACTTCGAGCCCCAACGCCTCCTGTGCTGCGGGTCTACCGGAGGGTCGAGCAGCTTGCTCACCCCCGAGCATACGTCGCAAAGGGATAACATAGGTCAACGACAGCCATTCACCTGCCTGAAAGGATGGCTTGGCCATCACCTATGGCCACGGCGCAGGTGTGAGCCTCGGTCCTGCTCCCGCAGGCACAGGAGAGATGGCGATGATGCCCGCCCATTTAGCAACCGACCACCATCCGCTCATCCGCAGGCTGGAGAGCATCTTTTCGCCCAAGGACGACGAGCGGTAGGCGCTGCTTGACCTGCCCATGGAGGTGGCTGTCCTCAAGGAGGATCAGGACATCGTGCGCGAGGGTGACCACCTCTCCCGATCTTTCACGATCCTGAGCGGCTTCACCGGCACCTACAAGACGACCGGAGACGGCAAGCGCCAGATCGTCGTCTTCTGGCATGAGGCAGACGAAAGCTGAACTTCCGTTGCTCATATGGTAAGCTGACCTTCACAAGGCCACGCTCAACGGCTCAGATTGACCGATGCTGTTGAAAAACTCGGCAACTGCCGTTTTTCGCGTGGTCAGCATACAGGATGCTGGGCCTGATCTGGCACGCTGATGCTAGTAATAGATGGACGAGGAAGGCCCCGGGAGTTTTTCAACAGCATCGACCCGCTCCGGACCTTCGCAAACAGCGGGAGCGCAGCGGACGGGCTCCTGCGGGAATCGAGAGCACATGATGTGAAAGCGCTGGGACGCTCGCTGGTTTTGCGGGCGTCCCAGAACTGATTGCAGGCAATGAGCAGGCTGTTGGGCTCCCGGCTTTACACGCCGATCTTGCCGCCACCCTGCCTGGTGATCGCCACGATGGCGGGCCGCGGCGGCATGCCGGCCTTGAAATCCGGCCAGCGGGTCGACGGATCATCAAAGGTCGACGCCCGGCCAAATGCCGGCCAGTCCTGGCCATCCTCGCCCGGATGCTGCACGGCCACGAACATCGTCTCGTCGTCCGGAGTGAAGATCGGACCACACATCTCCGCCCCGGTCGGGCAGCGGAAGAAGTGCCGGGACGTGCCACGCAACTCGCCCTCGGTTTCCATCGCCCAAACGCCATCAGAGCGTCCGGTGGTCACGCCCGAGTTGCCGTCGGTAGTGATCCAGAGCCGGCCCATGTTGTCGACCGCACAGTTGTCCGGCATGCCGAACCAGCCATCCTTCGTGGTGGCCGACGAGAAGGTGGCGCCCACCGCCGCCACCGACGGATCGCCGCAGCGCACCAGGATCTCCCACCGGAACTTCGTCCCGGCATGATCCAGATCGTCAGGGGTCATCTCGACGATGTGGCCGAACTTGTTCTCCGGACGTGGGTTGGCCGCGTTGACCTGATCGGTCTTACGCCGGTCGTTGTTGGTCAGCATCGCATAGACCTTGTTGGTCTTCGGATTGGCTTCCACATCCTCAGGCCGATCCATCTTGGTCGCCCCTAACAGGTCGGCTGCCCGCCGGGCTTCGATCACCACATCGGCCTGCGACCGGAACCCGTTTGCCTCGGTCAGCGGTCCCTGGCCGTGAACCAGCGGCAACCACTCGCCCGTGCCGTCCTCGTTGTACTTGCCAACGTAGAGCGTGCCCTCGGCGAGCAGGTCCATGTTCGCCTGCCGGTCGTTGGGATTCACCGTGTCGCGGGTAACGAACTTATAGATGTACTCGAAGCGCTCATCGTCGCCGGAGTAGACGACATACCGCCCGTCCTTGTTGGTGATGCCGGCAGCACCCTCGTGCTTGAACCGGCCCATGGCCGTGCGCTTCTTCGGGGTCGAGTTGGGATCGAACGGATCGATCTCGACGATCCAGCCGAAGCGATTGGCCTCGTTCGGCTCCTTGGCGAAGTCGAAGCGCTCATGCCACTTGCCCCAGGCATAGCGGTTGCCGGGCACGCCATAGCGCTTGTGATTGCGTGCTTCCGGATGATCGTCGGCGAGCTTGCCCCAGAAGTAGCCGTTGATGTTCTCCTCGCAGGTGACCCAGGTGCCCCACGGCGTCACGCCGCCAGCACAGTTGTTGAGCATGCCCAGCACCTGCTTTCCGGCAGGGTCCGCCTGCGTCTTCAGCCGGTCGTGCCCGGCAGCGGGGCCGGTGATCTCCATCGGCGTGTCGGCGGTAATGCGCCTGGCATATTTGGAGTTCGGAACGAAGCTCCACTTGTCGTTCTGGCGCTGGACCTCGATCACCGAGCCGCCATGGGCGGCCATCTCGATGTCAACGAGTTCCTTCGTCATGCCCTTGAAGTCGGCTTCCTTGGTGTCCTGCATGCCAAGGCCGGGGAACATCAGCTCCTCACTGGTGTACTCGTGATTGGCGACCAGGAGCCCGTGGTTGGAGCCGTCGATGGGGAAGTAGCCGAGGAAATCGTTGTTATAGCCGAACTGCCGGCGCTGCTTCTCGGCCGTCTGAGCCTGCGGATCGAACTCTGTCCCATCGGCGAAGATCGGATCACCCCAACGGATGAGAATGTCAGCGTCATAGCCCTCCGCGATGTGGTGCCTCTCGTCGATACCGGCTGTGACCTCCTTGAAGCTGAAGGTGGGGGTTGCGCCCTGGGCCTGCGCCTTTTCGGCGACGGCCAAGGCCAGGGGGCTGACGGTCGCCGAAATGGCGGTCGCCGCCAGGGCACCCTTGAGCAGATCACGCCGGCTGAACCGGGCGCCGATTACGTCCCCCAGAGTAGCATTCTCTGAGGGATTGCGGCCAATGTCCTCGGATTCCTCATAGGCTTTGGTAGCTGAAATCTGGCGTTCCATTGTTTCCTCTATGTTCTCCTGATCCTTTGGAGTGCACCCGCAGGATGGACGATCATAGTAAGGCGACAAAAGATCGGAGATCCACCCACTCTGTAGGCCGGCTGACCGCCACAAAAGAGGGATCCGGTGTGCTGAACATCTCAAGATGGCACGAGCCGGAAGAAACGCTTTGGTCCTCTCATGAGGTGGTGAACGGACCTCCATTTCATTTGCTGTTCGTTACTCTCTGACCCGTTCCAAACCATCCCGTGTTGGAGCATATGCCTGGACCGAGGGTGTAATGCCATTGGTGCTGAATTCCATAACAAACGGACAGTGAGCCTCCTTAAGTGCTCCCGAGCCTTCGGCAACAGAGTGTCTTGTCAGGGGTATTTGTCCGGGTGTTTGCAGGAACAGAGTGGGTAGCAGGAATCACGTGACGGTCGTCCTGAGTGTATCGGCCGAAAGTATGATTGTAGTAGTCGCAACTCAGCCATGAGGCGTGATCTCTGTTCAGTGGCTGCTTCGGTAGGCTCCTCTGTTGATTGCCAGATCGAATCCAGGGTCGGCAATCAAAGGAGGAAACCCACATGTCTCTCACCCGACGCAGTCTCGTCGGCGCACTCACGGCAGTCGCGCTTCTTACCGGAAGCATTGCGCATGCCGCCGACGGGGCCGCCAAGCGCATCATGGTCTATGGCGACTCCAATACTTGGGGCTATATCCCGGTCGAAAGCGGCTCTACTACTCGCTATCCCAAAGACGTGCGTTGGCCCGGCGTTCTCCAGGCAGCACTTGGATCAGGGTATGAGGTGATTGATGAGGGGCTGAGCGCTCGCACAACCGACATCCCCGATCCGACGCTACCTCATATCTCGGGCGCCGGTCTCGATGGATCCGCCTACTTGTCCTCTGCCCTTGCCACGCACCAGCCGCTTGATGTCGTTGTGATCATGCTTGGCACCAATGACGTGAAGAAGATGTTCGACCGTTCGCCATTCCGGATCGCACTTGGCATGGGTAAACTGATCGACATTGTGGCACAGACCAAGGGCGGCGTGGGAACATCGTATTCCGCTCCCAAGGTTCTGGTGCTTGCTCCACCCCCACTGGGGAAGCTGTTCCCTGAAGGGCGCGCCGAGAGGTTCGCTGGCGGCGTCGAGAAGACGAAAGCTCTTCCTGGTTATTATGAGGCGATTGCCAAAGCGGCAGGGGCCGAGTTCCTTGATGTCGGTCAACTGACAACGACTGACGGGATTGATGGTGTTCACCTCAGCCCTGAGGCTCACAAGGCCATCGGCGCCGGTGTTGCTGAAAAGGTCAAGGCAATCCTGCAATAAGATCTGTTCCTTGGAGGACGGTTCATCACGGTGTGAACTGGACCAAACTCCGGGCCGCTGGTGACAGCGGCCTTTTCTTTGGCCGATTGTTCACCCTCACGGGCACAGGGTAACCCCGCCGCTTGGCCCGTATAATGGCCGCCGCGGCCTCATTTCAGCTACAGCCTTCCACAAATTGGAATCCCGTGTGAAGGCGGAATGTCTTCTGCTGGCACACTTGAGACCTAAGCCGCAAGGCAGCAATTGTCGCCTAACCAGACATTCCGAAAGGGCGGAAATCTCACAGCCTGACCTAAAGACTTGTCCCGACGATGGCGTAGACGTTGCACACGGTCTGGTTATCCGCTAGCGTTCTCCCTTTCGACGTGCCCGTCGTGTTGGCTGTCCTGTAAGGGCGCGACCACAATTACCTCCCGCGTGCTCTCCACAATGACCTGCAATTCGTTCTGCTTCGGCTCGGTAGCGAGCTATGGACCGCAGCCGCGATCATCAGAGGTCATCCGTGCGACGTTCGGGCCGGTGCTCGGTCACGTTGCGGCCCGAGATCCGGGCACAGGACGAGCTTGCCGTCGAGGCCGCCCGCTTCGAGACGGCGGTGCGCCTCGGCGACCTCCTCGAACGAGATCCGCTCGGCAACACGCGGCCGGATCGCGCCTGTCGCCAACATGTTGAAGAGCCGCTCCAGGTCTTCCCGGAACCAAGCCGAATGGCGGGCCCGCATCAGGTTGATCGAGTATAGGCGCAGGCGCTTGCCGCGGGGCAACAAGCTCAGCACCTGCCGCCAGACGTACACGCGTACGAGCCACATCAGGAGGCTTAGGAGGCGACGCTCCGCCTGCACGTTCGCCGAGTAGCCGTAGGCGCAGAGCAGACCGCTGGGCCTGAGCGCCGCGAACGAGCGGCGATAATCGTCCTCACCGACACCGTCGAAGACGACATCGAACCCGCCCGGCAGGACGCGCGTGAAGTCTTCGCGCTGATAGTCGATCGGCGTAGCACCGAGGTCGCGGACAATCCCGGCGTGCTCGCCCCGTGCAGTGCCCCACAGCTCCAGCCCCGCCATCCGGCCGAGCGTCAGCAGCGCCTGGCCGACGGCGCCGGCAGCTCCCTGCACGAGCACGCGCTGACCGCGCTGCACCCGGGCTGTGCGATGCAGGAGCTGGTAGGCGGTGGTCCAACTCAGGATCAGCGTGGCCGCCTCCGCCGGATCGATGCCCGGCGGCACCCGGGTCAGGTCTTTGGCCCGGAGCGTGCGATAGGCGGCATTCGAGCCGACGACCGTCATGTCGGCCACGCGCTCGCCAAGCTGGAAGCCGGTCACGCCGTCGCCGAGCCGATCGATGTCCCCAACCATGTCATAGCCCAGCACGAACGGCGGCTGCAGACGCATCGTTTGTGCGTAGAGGTGGCGCCGGATCGTGACGTCGGTGTATTCGAGGCCCGAGGCGAGCACGCGCACCCGCACCTCGCCCGGACCGGCCGTCGGCAGGGGGGCGTCGACCACCTCCAATCCGTCGGGACCGCCGAAGCGCCCGACCTGAACAACCTGATTGCGCGGCTCCATCATGGGCGTTCTCCTTGCAATCTCGTGATCCAGTGCAAGGACGGAAAAGGCCTGAGCGGCTCCTGTGCCAAGGGTCTACCGCCATGCCGGATGGCGAGACATACAATGCGACATCCTACCCGGCCCGCCTGCCGCTCCGCCTTGATTTATCTCAAATCAGCGAGCCGCCGCGGAGCCGGCATTCACATGTCGGCGACCATGCCCCCGTACGGCCCTATCCTGTAGGTGATCCGACCTAGGTCCAGCATTCGAACGCACCGTCCCGCGCGTGAGCGGCGACGCCCTGGCGCACCGCATCGCGGATGGCCGCCAGTGCCTCTGGCGTCTGCGCCCGGAGCAGGTCCGCCGCCCGAACGGTGCCTTTGAGGAGTATGTCGAAGGGAGCGTCCGGCGGCACCACCCGCCAGACCTGCGGCACCTTGGTGACGGTCACGGACCCGAAGCCGGCCGCCTGGAGACTGCGCTCGCACTGGGCCGGATCGCCGAAGGGGAAGAAGTTGGGGCCCGGCGGCAGGGGAACGTCCATCCGACCGTGGGCTTGCACGGCGCTGTAGATCCACCCGAAGCCGACGCACTCCTGCGGGGAGGCCCAGGTACTGAAGGCCACGCGGCCGGTGTGGCGGAGGACGCGGTATGCCTCGCGCAGAAAAGCGTCCGGATCAGGAAAATGCGGGATGCCAAAGTTGCTGATCACGGCATCGAAGCTGTCGTCGGGCAGCGGGAGGGCACCTGCATCGCCGTGGCGGAACTCGATATCGGGATAAAGCTGCCGCGCCAGGGCGAGCTGGGTTGAGGAGAAGTCAATGCCCACGACCTCGGCCCCGCGCTCGGCCGCCGCCGCTGCGACATAGCCGGGCCCGGTGGCGACGTCCGCGACCCGCGTCCCAGGTCTGACCCCGGTGGCATCAAGAAGTGCCCCGATGGCTTGCACCGTGAGCGGTGAGAAGAGGCCATGATAGGTGGTGGCCACCTCATGATCCGACCAGCCCTGATGCTCGAAGTCCCGAAACGACGTCTTCGTCTCCGTCATCGCAGCCTCCATCGGCTCAGGCCCTTCGAGCGTCTATCTTACCCAAGTGCTGGCCGGTGTGACGAGGATGTTCCGCAGACCGTCTTCTCGGGTTTACGCGCAGTACCCGGGCGTCGAGCCAGATCACGGCATTGGCACCGGGATCGGCAAAATGCTCGATATTCTCCAGCCCTAGGACGTCCTGACCAAGATCTGGTTCATGAGGAAACGGCTGGGCTGGGCGGTCTGGCCGGCCGGAGCAATCATGAAGGTGACGGGGACGTAGAGCTGGGCCACGCCTGGCTGGATCTCGATGACCTTGAGTTCGTCCGTCTTGGGATCGAGCGACCATGTGCCTTGGTACAGCGCCTCAAACCGCCTGAGCGCCGCCTCACGGCTCCAGATGGGCGCTCCCCGTGTGATCCAGAGAAACTGGGGGCTGTCGAGCAGCGTGTCGCCTACAGCCTTCGAGTCATGGGCGTTTTGGGCTGCAACGAACTTGCTGAACTGCGCCTTCACCTCGTCCTCGGTTCCGGCCTGAACGGAACCAGAGAAGATCATGAGAGCCGCCACCAGGGTGGTGCGTGAGCCTGTCCGCATGAGAGTCTCCTCCGGTGCCAGCCCCAGGACGCAGTTTACACCCGCTTGAGGTCATCACCCAGACGATGATGGGCTGCAACTCAGTTCCGTGTTCCAAAGCCCCTGACACGGATCAGTCCAGGCCCATGAACCATCCGGTCTGAAATCCCTTTCAATCTGTGAGCTGTTGAGGGTTCAGCGCGAGGGTTGATCCCAGGCCGGAAGGTCTCTTCGTGGTACTAGACCGACTTTATCAGGTTTTCTGAATTGGCATCGTTGACGGACTTTCATTGAGTTCGCTCAACGTTGCACTTTGATCCTGGTCGCGCCCAGAGGCTCGGCACGGCGGCACCGATTGACATTCTGGCTTTGCGGGAGCGAGGATGACGTGCAGCTCCCGCGGGCCACTGCTCCTGCCCAGGAGGCGGCAGCCATTGCGGGTCGATCGTCATGCCAGAGTTCGCCATTGAGCCCGGTGCGGTGAGCCGCCGCTGGCGTGGAGTTGCACTGGTGGCTGGTGCGGCCGCTGCCTGGAGCATCGCCGGGATCCTGACGCGGCTCACTGCGACGGACGCCTGGACCACGCTCTTCTGGCGCTCCATCTTCGCCGCTGCTTTTCTGTGCTGCTATATCGCATTTAAGGAGCGGGGCGATTGGCGGGCGGTGGTCAAACGCTTCGGTTGTCCGAGCCTCGGCATTGCAGTGGCATTTTCGGCAGCAATGATCTCCTTCATCACCGCACTGTATGAAACAACCGTCGCCAACGTCCTGTTCATCCAGGCAACGGCACCCTTCTTCGCGGCTCTCGGTGCCTGGCTCCTCATGCGTGAGCGGGTGTCAATGCACACCCTGGTGGCGATCTCGCTGGCGCTGCTCGGCGTTGGCATCATGGTCTCGGATTCAGCCGTGAGCGGCCGCTTACTCGGTGATCTTCTGTCCGTGATCGTCGCTGTCTGTTTGGCGGCCACCATTGTCGTCGCCCGGCGCTATCCGGATTTGCCGATGACGGACGCGATGTGCGCCGCATGCCTGATCACCGCTCTCGTCACCGCGCCTCTTGCCAGTCCCACAGAGGTTTCGCTGAACGATCTCATGCTGCTTGCCGTCTTTGGGATCTGTCAGATGGGCCTCGGGCTGGTCATGTTTTCAGCCGGCGTGCAGTTGATTCCGGCAGCGGAAGCGGGCCTTGTATCTGTCCTGGAAACGGTCCTGGCGCCCATCGGGGTCTGGCTGGCAGTCGGCGAAGTACCTGGCCCACTTGCCCTGATCGGAGGCGGTATCGTTATGATCGCGGTGCTTGGCCATCTGGTCACCGAGCGGCTCGATGAGCTCCGACACAGAGTGGCCTGAGCTTGATCGTCACGCCGACCTTTTGCTGCTGGGGCCTTGTCACAGGGAGCAGATGAAGAGCTGGATCGCTGCCCAGTACACCAAACAGGTTCAATGGCGGCTTGGAGCATCGCCCCATTGCGGTGCCGCCCTCGCCCCCGCATCCCCGATGAGCCGTGAAGCCAGCAATCCGTTAGGACGACATCCATTCGCTGAGGACCTGATCCATGTGCTCGCCCCAACGAGGGTTGAACCTGATCATCCTCGGCGTGATATCCCAGGCCGGATCACCGGAGGCGCGCATCTCCGTAAGCGCCGAGCGGGCGGTCTCTTGGTCTCCCAATGCCACTGCGCAGAGTGCCACCATCCTCAGCGCAGGCGACCAATGCGTGCGCAGGTCCAAAGCCTGCCGTGCCGCTTTCAGCCCTTTCTCGGGCTGGCCCGCAAAATAGCAGGCAAACGCCAATTGAAGGTTCCAGGCGAAGTTCTGGGGCTCAAGCGGGCTGAGTCTAAGCCCGTGTTCCAGCGGTTCAATCGCATCCTGCGCCCGGCCCGCATACAGCCGTGCCACCCCCGACATGATATGGCCCAGGGCAAAGCTCGGGCTGAGGCTCAGCGTATGATCCGCCGCCCTGATTGCAGCGTCGAACAATCCTGCGAACGTATGGCTGACCACAACGGCGTAGTGGGCGTACGGGTTCTTGTCATCAAGCTGAACGGCACGCACTGCGGCAGGGATGGCGGCCTGGAGGGCTGCGTCCGGATCATCGGCCCAGCCGTAGGCGACCAGACCGCTATAGGTCCGGCTCAACCAGATATAGCCGTCTGCTGCATCAGGCGCGATCTCGATAGCCTTCTTGAACAGGTCCAGGGCGGCGAGGTGGGTTGGGCGCGTGAACTTATGAAACTCCCACATTCCCCGACGCACAACGTCCCAAGCGGTGAGGTTCTGGGAAGGCCGACCAGCCATGCGCTGCCCTTCCTTCTGGAGAAGCTCGGGTTCAATCGCTCCTGCCACCTGCTCGGCAACCTCATCCTGAAGCCGGAAGATGTCCTCCAATTCACGCTCATATCGTTCGGCCCAAACCGAGCCTCCGGTCTCGCCCTCAGCCAGTTGGACTGAAATCCGGACTCGTGATCCGGAATAGCGCAGGGTGCCGCTCACGACATAAACGACCCCAAGTTGGCGAGCGATCTGCGTTACCTCGACCGCCTTGCCCTTGTAGGCGAAAGCCGAGTTTCGCGCGATGATGAACAGCCATCTCATCTTCGAGAGGATCGTGATGATGTCGTCGGTGATGCCGTCCGCCAGATACTCGTCCTCGACCTTTGAGGTCGTGAAGGGCAGAACAACCACTGAAGGCTTGTCAGGAATAGGCGGCGGGTCTCGTTGTGGAATGGATGCTCGATGTGACAGACGCACGCCGAAGATTGGGACCGGCTCGGCTATGTTCTTGACCTTCTGAGGACCGAAATCGTCGAAGCTGAGAGGAAGCACTCGTCGGACGAACTCATGGGCCGATCCTGAGAGGCAGATGCCCGATGGCGGGGCCAGCGCCTGAAGGCGGGCTGCGATGTTGATGGTGTCGCCGAGCAGATCGCCAGCACTGACGATGACATCGCCGACGTGGATGCCGATCCGGAACTGGAGGCGGTGCTCGTCGGGCGTGCCCTGACTGGCTTGCGCGAGAGCCTCTTGGACAGCGACGGCGCATTGGACGGCATCGACAACGCTGGGGAACTCGGCCAGGACGCTATCCCCAGCCGTATTGGCGATCCGCCCGCCGTGCTCGGCGATCAGCCGGTCCATCGCCTCACGGTGAGCCGCCAGGGTCCGCAGGGTTCCGACCTCATCCTGCTCCACAAGCCGCGCATAGCTCGCTACGTCAGCCGCGAGAACGGCTGCCAGGCGCCGCTCGACCCTGTGCTCCTGTGGACCCATGGGACCCTCGGTGCCGCTTCAGAGGGGATTCTGCGGCGAGTGGGGTGAGGTGTCCAGCCTTCGTCCAACATTTAGAGGTCCGCGGCTGTCAAGCTTGGCTCGGGAAGCAGCGGGCACCGATGAGTGCAGGAGAGCGCAATGAGAGTTTGCGCGAGGGCAGATGCTTGGGTATCCAACTTGGCCTATTCTGGTAGCCCTGCTTTTCGAAGCCCCGCCGCAATACGCCCTCTTAGGGGAGACGAAGGAGGCGTAACCTCAATCGCCTTTGAAACCGTCATGTCCGGGTAAGCCTCCAAGAACCGGGCCGCCGCTTGCTTGGCCTCCTCCAGCCGGTCAGCCGCAGCGTATGCGGCGATCAGAAGCCGGTAACCCCAGGCCGCATCGGGCTTCTCACAGAGACCTTTCTCGATCCATCGCGCCGCCTCGTCCCACTGGTCCTTGGCAAGATATGCGGCTCCGATCCCGATCAAGGCACTGAAGCGCATCGGGTCGAGCGGACTGAGACGCATGGCCCGCTGAAAATGCTCAATGGCGGTGTCGTATCTTCGCATGTAGGTGTTCGACCATCCGCTGCGAAGCCAAGCCCAAGCCGAGTTGGGGTCCAGCGTCAGCGCCTTCTCGACAGCGGCGAGCCCGAGGGCGACCTGACCGATAAGGTTGTATGCGGCACTCAGCACAGTCAGCACGAGAGGATCGTTGCTGTCGAGTGATGCGGCTTCCCGGGCGAGTTGGAGTGCCCTGGTTCTGGTCGTCGATGGATCGGAGGTCGTCATGGACATCACGCGTTGGGCATAGCACCATGCAGCGAGCGCCTTCGATAGTGCATATGTGGGGTCAAGATCCATTGCCTGTTCAGCCAGCCGAAGTCCTTCTGCCTTTTTATGAGGGTCTTGCGACCAGACGGCAGGCAGCGCCCGCATGACACAGCCATAGGCATCAAGGCTGTCAGGCCGCTTGCGCTTGGCCCACTCGATCTCGGAGAGGGTAATGGTCGGCTCAAGGGCTCCAACAATGGCCTCGGTCACCCGATCCTGAAGATCGAAGAGGTCCGTAACGTCCCCGTCGTACCGATCCGTCCAGATGTGGCTCCCCGTGGTGGCATCGATCAGTTGGGCAATAATGCGGAGCCGGTTTGCCACCCTGCGGACGCTGCCCTCCAGCACATACCGAACGCCAAGCTCGCGACTGACTTGGCGCACATCCACGGCCTTGCCTTTGTAGGTCGCGGTGGAGCTATAGGCGATGACGAAGAGCGAGCGAAAGCGTGAGAGGGCTGCAACGATCTCCTCGGTGAGACCATCGGCCAAGTAGTCCTGTTCGGGGCCGCCGCTCATGTTTCTAAGCGGAAGCACCGCAATCGAGGGCTTGTCGGGCAGGGGAAGCGGCTTAGCTTGCTCCTGTCCTGCTGGAATGACTGCGGTTGCCTTAAGCACGAAGGCTCGTACTGGCTCTTCGATGTTCTTGACTGTCTGTGGTCCGAGATCCTCGAAAGCATGGGGCAGAGTCTTTCGCACGTACCCGTAGGTGGCCTCGGAGATGCACAGGCCGCCAGGATCTGCGAGGCTCTCCAGCCGTGCGGCAATATTCACGCCGTCCCCGAGCAGATCTCCTGCACGCACCATCACGTCGCCGACATGAACCCCGATCCGAAACTGAAGACGGCGCTCCTCGGGAGTGCCCTGATTGGCCTGCACAAGAGCCTCCTGCACGGCCATGGCACATTGGACGGCATCAACGGCGCTGGGGAACTCAGCCAACACACTGTCGCCAGCGGTGTTGGCAATGCGTCCGCCATGTTCAGTGATCAGCCGGTCCATGACCTCGCGGTGCGCAGTCAGTGCCTTCAGGGTGCCGACCTCATCCCGTTCCATGAGGCGCGAGTAGCCTGCCATGTCAGCCGCGAAGATGGCTGCGAGCCGTCGCTCGACCTTGTGCTCCTGCGGACCCATCGGACCCTCGGTGCCGCTCCCGAACGAATTTTGCGGCGGACTGAGTGGAGTGTCCAGCCCACACCGGGGTAAGCAGGATTGGGGCCAGCACCGTCGTGTTACTCTTTCCCGCCACGGATTACCGTCAACCTTCGCATTAAGGGAGGCGGATCTGGGGGAGGGCGGCTCGTCGCCTCCACATCCGTAAAACGAGCCTTGCACTTTGGATCAAACTGGCTGGGAAACCCCTCCCACGGGAGGGGTTTCCTTGGGCAGTCGAAGGCGATCTGATCGATCAGGTCGCATAGCTGGATCTCCGCCCCGAGCTTTTCCGCCAACCGAGCCAGCCGATACCTGCCCCTTCCGGTAGGGGCAGAGGGGCAATCGATCCGAACGATCACCCAGGGGAACGCGGGACATCAGTGTTGCATTGCCCCAGGCCCTCATCGGCTCACTCAGGAACGGCAACAACCATGTTCGATAGCATGCCTTCGGCGCTGCTCACCCTTTTCCTCGCTTTCTGCGTTCTCTGGCTGATTGTGCGGGCTCTCCAAAAGCTAGTGTCATCTCGTCGGAAGACGCGCAGGTCCTCTCTGGAGGCGGAGCCAGAGCCTCCTCCGGGCCCTCATGAGCCGGCGGTGCCACGAGCGGGACACCCCGTATCCACCATCCCGGATGCCGCCGACGTTCTGGCTTTGAAGGCCGCCATCGACAATCTGGCACGGCAGGTTGCCGCTCTTGAGAGACGCTTGGCTTCTGGACCTGCAACCTCACAAGCGGACCACGCTGCCCCGATTCAGAACACACCGGAGCCGCGACCCGAACTGCCATCGGTGACACCAGATCATCGGATCTGAGAATGATCGTGCCTCGTACTTGGGCTCATCGGATGGTAAAATGAGGCTGGCTGAGGGGCCTTTCTGAACGGGAGGTCACGATGTACGCAGTGGTGCGCAAGGTCCCTATGCGGTCGATCGAGGAGGCCGCTCGCCGCGCGGTCGACGGCCTCGATCCCACGATGAAGCAAAGCCCTGGCTTTATCGGGTACTATGTCGTGCGCTTCGGGGATCAGACCGGCGGCTCGATCACGCTGTTCGAGACCCAAAGCGCTGCCCAGGAGGCGAACAGGAAGGCGCTCGACTGGATCAAGGCGAACTTGGCCGATCTCATCACAGGTGAGCCGGAGATTTCGGTGGGCGAGGTTCTGGGGGCTGTCACAGCCGAGGGGACGACGGGGCGCGCCTCGGCTGCCTAAGGCATCCGGGGCGGAGTTCGAAGTCACAAGGACATCTGTGCTCGACCCCGCTGCAAGTGAGGCCGAGCCGGAGCTGTGTGGAGGGTCCCATGAAGACAGCAGCCCTTCTCGCCATCCTCTGCGCGCCGGCCGTGCTGGCCGCAGCGCCGCTCTCCGCTAAAACCCTCGTCTACTGCTCCGAGGGCAGCCCGGAGAATTTCTACCCCGGCGTGAACACTACCGGCACCTCATCCGATGCCAGCGAGCCGATCTACGATCGCATCGTCGAGTTCGAGCGCGGCGGCACGAAGGTGGTGCCCGGCCTCGCCGAGACGTGGGACATCTCCGAGGACGGCCTCGTCTACACCTTCTACTTGCGCCATAACGCCCAATGGCAGTCCAACACGAACTTCAAGCCGACCCGCACCGCCAACGTGGACGACGTGATCTTCATGCTGGAGCGCCAGTGGAAGGAGGACAACCCGTACTTCAAGGTGACGAGCCCCAATCACTCCTACTTCGACGCCATGGGCATGCCCAAGCTGCTCAAGTCGGTGGAGAAGGTGGACGATTATACCGTCAAGGTGACCCTGAACCAGCCCGAGGCGCCGTTCCTGTCCGACCTTGCCATGGGGTTCGCTGCCGTCCAGTCAAAAGAATACGCCGACGCCATGCTCAAGGCGGGCACACCCGAGAAGATCGACCATGAGCCCATCGGGACGGGCCCGTTCTACCTGGTCCATTATCAGAAGGACGCTGTGATCCGCTACAAGGCCTTTGACGACTACTGGGGCGGCCGCGCCAGGATTGACGATCTCGTCTTCGCCATCACGCCGGACGCCTCGGTCCGCTGGGCCAAGCTCCAGAAGGGTGAATGCCATATTATGCCGTATCCGAACCCGGCCGATCTTGAGGCCATGAAGAAGGATCCGGACATCAGGATCCTGGAGCAGCCAGGCCTCAATGTCGGCTACCTCGCCTTCCAGACACAGAAGAAGCCATTCGATGACGTTCGCGTCCGGCAGGCCGTGAGCATGGCGATCAATAAAAAGGCCATCGTTGATGCGGTCTATCTCTCCACGGGCGTGGCAGCGAAGAACCCGATCCCGCCGACCATGTGGTCCTACAATGATGCGGTGAAGGACTACGATTACGATCCTAATGCTGCCAGGAAGCTCCTCGCGGAAGCAGGTTACCCGAACGGCTTCGAGACCGATCTCTGGGCGATGCCGGTGCAGCGTCCCTACATGCCGAATGCCCAGCGTGTCGCCGAGCTCATGCAGGCCGACCTCGCCAAGATCGGCGTGAAGGCCGAGATCAAGAGCTTCGAGTGGGGCGAGTACCGCAAGCGCATGCAGGCGGGCGAGCACCAGCTGGGCCTCATGGGCTGGACGGGCGACAACGGCGACCCGGACAACTTCCTGTCCAGCCTCCTCAACTGCACCTCGGCCGAGAGTACCTCTGGCGGGAACGTGGCGCGGTGGTGCTACAAGCCGTTCGACGATCTCGTCATGAAGGCGAAGACCACGACCGACCAGGCCGAGCGCACGAAGCTCTACGAGCAGGCTCAGGTGATCTTCAAGGAGCAGGCGCCCTGGTTCACCATCGCCCATGCGGTGCAGTTGAAGCCAATACGCAAGGAAGTGACCGACTTCAAGCTCTCGCCCTTCGGCCGCCACACATTCTACGGGGTGGACATCCAGGGCAAGTAAGGGCGATCCCACGCCCGGGCGGAGCGACTTCAGAGCGCCTTGGGGTCATTGTCCGAGCGACGAGATCCAGCATTAATTCCGGCCTGGAGAATAAGGGGAGACGGCCGCCGGCCACGGGTGTGGGGGCCTCTATGAAGATCAGGGAGGGTTCTCCACGCACTGCCCCTGTCCGCTACCAAACCCGCGTCGTCTGACTCATCAGCCTCCTCGTAGACATCATCGTAACAGCTCTTGGGTAAGAGATATCGGAGACCGCGAACGCCATCGCCTAAAGCCGTCCTCGAAGGACCACTCTTCCGCGCAATTGGCCTCCAGTTGTCATATGCCCGGAGGGGCGGCTCCCAACGTGGCTGCGGCTCTTCTCACGCCTGACGTTATCGGGTACGCTGAACAATCTTCCCACCGGCTCTGCCTGTGCAAGCAGGGGGATGCAATGACGATACGCCGTCTTGCCGCCATCATGGCTGCCGATGTCGTCAGCTATTCCGCCATCATGGAGAGCGACGAAGAGGGCACCCTTACGCGACTGAAGGGCATACAACGGGAGATCATCCAGGGAAAGGTCCTCGCCCACGGCGGACGGATCGTCAAGACGATGGGCGATGGCTTCCTGGCCGAATTCGCCAGTCCGCTTGAGGCTCTCAAATCCGCTGTGGCGATCCAGGGCGAAGTGGCCGCTAGGGAGCAAGACGTTTCCGTTCACCCGATGAGCCTGAGGATGGCGATCAACCTGGGCGACATCCTTGTTGACGACGACGGCGACATCTTCGGGGACGATGTGAACATCGCCGCCCGGCTTCAGATGCTCGCTGAGCCGGGATGTATCGTCGTGTCGGGGAAGGTCTTCGAGGAGGTTGCAGGCAAGCTTGACTGCGGCTTTGAAGACCGGGGGCAGCAACGCGTCAAGAACATCTCGCGCCCCATCCATGTCTATGCCGTGCGTCCCGGCGAGGGGCTCAGGACCACACGGATCGGCAGCTCGCACCTGAAGCAGGAAATCAGCTTCTGCCGGGCGCCGGACGGCGTGCGGCTGGCGTGGGCGAAGGTCGGGCATGGCCCGCCGCTGGTCAAACCCGGCAATTGGGTGGGTCATCTGGAGGACGACTGGGAAAGCCCGGTTTGGCATCACGTCCTTGAACGCCTGGCCCGCCGCTACACGCTGATCCGCCACGACTCCCGCGGCAACGGGCTGTCCGACTGGGAGGTGGGCGAGCTCTCCGTGGAGGCATGGGTCAGCGATCTCGAGAGCGTGGTCGATGCTGCCGGGGTCGCTCGCTTTGTCCTTCTCGGCATCTCGCAGGGGTGCGCTGTCTCCATTGCCTACGCCGTCCGGCACCCAGACCGTGTCTCGCATCTCATTCTCTATGGCGGCGTTGCTGTCGGGGCTCGGAAGCGCTCACCAGGCGAGCGGGAGCGCCAGATCGCGCTGAACACGTTGATGCGCTTGGAATGGGGCTCTAACGATCCATCGTTCCGGCAACTCTTCACGTCGCAACTGATGCCAGACGCGACGAAGGACGAATTCGAGTCGTTCAACGAGCTCCAGCGGCGCTCATGTTCACCGGAGTGCGCGGCTCGATACTACGAGGCCATCTGCGATCTGGATGTACGCGAGCTGTTGCCGAAGGTGAGGACGCCGACGCTGGTCCTGCATGTTCGCGATGACCGCATGGCTCCTGTGTCGGCTGGGCGGGCGATGGCCGCCGACATTCCTGGCGCTCGTTTCGTGGTGCTCCCCGGCCACAATCATCTCTTTCGCGAAGGTGAACCGGCCTCTGAACGCTTCTTTGAAGAGCTGACGGCATTTCTTGGCTAGCGGGGGGGCTGAAGGGCGGGCCCAAACAGCCGTGACGTTGGCGGTTTTTTCGTGTCCAATCCCGTGGGCAGGTGGGTCTGATTGTTCCATGGCAAGGACGACATCGTCCCGCTCCCGGTGGTGGAGACCCTCAGATGGCTCTATGATCGGTTCGGTGTTGACGAGCCGAACAGCACCTCGCGGCGTAAAACCTTTCATCCTCTCGTCTGCCCGGGGATCGGAAAAATAACGAGACCCCGGCCTAACGCATGAGGGAAGAGACCGTGTCCTCGCTACAAAGCTGTTCCACGTCATTAACGGAAGGGAGGAAATCCGCCGGATCGATTTCCGGCTGCGGTAGCGTCTCGGTCACATCCGCGCATCCATCTCGATCGCGATCAAAGAAGAGCTGGCGTGACTGGAACTCTGTCACTGCGAACGGAGCAGGCTCAGAGTGACCATCGCACGCCATATAGAACGCGACCATATCATACGGACCAGTGGGCCCATAGGAGTAGTATAGACCCTTGATCAATCTGCCGGTCGCCAGCACCTGGGGGTTGGTGCGTAAGATGAGCCCATTCAGTTCCGGCATGGACTGTTGTCCCGCAGGGCACACTTGCGTTAATGCTGCATGGCGAACTGGGCGAGCCTGACAAAGGCTCATCAGCAACAAGAGAACCGGAAGGCAGAGTAGGAGGGCAAGCATCACAACCTCCTCGTCTGGGTGGTCGTAGGCGTTACTCCTGGTATCCGTCAGATGCAGATGCGGAGTTGGGAGGAAGGATGGCGCAGTAGGTAATATGGGCCATCCTATGATCCGGATCGTTATGAGCCGTGCCGCACCAATGCCCTCCGCGTGTCCCGCCGGTGTCACCAGGGAGAGACCGGTATTGAATCCTCCCATCCGGCACATCGATCCAGACTCCGTCGACATGCATCTGCACACCAGTAGAAGACACGCGGTACGGTGCAGGGCGACAATCCTGGTCGTTGCAGCAATCGTTTCCCCATCGATCCTTTAGATTTGAATAGATGTCGTGGGCTTCCGTCGGAAGTTCAGGCGCCACCAAGAGAAGGGCGATGAAGAGAGCGCGTTTGAGAGACATAGGTTGCTCCCACACATAAGGGATTGGCGATGCTCCTCAGTGCGTCAATAGAGGTCTCTGGCACCTTCTCAGCCCGCTCGAGCGAGGTCTTCCGCCGCCTTGCTGGCATGGTGATCCGCGATCAGCTATCTGCCATCCCTCATTCTCTCCCGGACCTTCTCGAAGCCCATCACCCGGACGATCGGGCCGCTCGCCTTGATTGCAGGATCGGGCATTACCACTGACAGTTCGGAGAAGACATCGAACGGAACCACTTTCCTGCAATCAAGGACCGCTACCCGTCCGATCGCCACCGACTTATTGTTCTCATGCAGCGCCGCGGCGGCGTCACCATCGGCGCATGCTGTCGAGATATCCTCATCGAGCCGGCAGAGAAAGCGCCTTGACGAAGCCATCGTTGGCTGCTCGCATGTCATTCCTATCGGCGGCCTGATCGGCCATCGGAGCTTCCTGAGCCGCCATAGGTGCTTGCATCACCCTATCCTTCAGTCAGGATCCTACTCAATCCAGAGGTCGATGCTTGATCGGCAGGGACAATCGCTTGGCAGTTTGAGCCAAGGATCTGGCCCTTCACGTCCACGGCGTAGTTCAATTTACGTTGTTGGATAATGAGATTGCGCCTCTCCGGCGCGAGGGCAACAACTGGTGCCGTTTCACATCAGGGTCAAGTGCGCGCTTGTTGTATTATGTTCCATTTCACAGCGTGGTGCTGTTCTCTAAGCGTCAGCACATCTTCAGGCAAGCTGAGTGGGCAAATGGCGAGGTGCTCAGGTAGGCCCGTAAGACGATGGCTCGAGATGGCCTCTCAAGGGGAGAAGATTGACTCTTTCGGCAGCCATGTGCCCGCGGTGGGGAGGAGGGAACACTATAGCCGCCTGAAGCGGCTATAGTGTTCCTGAAGTTCGTCCAGCGTCGATCTGGGCGTGCTCTCCAGTTATGCGAGGGGGCCCGCGATGACAAAGCGCCTCCTGGCCTCCGTCCTCTGGTGTGCGGGTCTGATCACAATCGGTCCTGGCAATCCCCGCTTCACCGGCACGGTTATTCTCGTCTTCAACCCGTCCTGCCACCGCTTCGGTGCTCAGACCAGCGATGGCCTCGTGCTGTTTGAGTATGAAGACGCACTCTGTTCTTTAGAGAGGGCAACAGCCTGTGGGACCGCTCCACGAGACTGAACATCCCCCTAGCATGAGCGCGGGACGGCGCCAGACGAGGTCTTGCAGCAAAGGGGCCGTCAGACCGTTTCAAGCCAGCCAGTGGATTGCGCTGCGGGGGGTGAGGAGACAATGCACCAACTTAACAGTGACTATTGACCTCGGGATCAACGGAGGCCAGCAGGTTGTCGAGGTCAAGCGGATCGTCAGTCATCTCAAGGGTTCCGTCCGGTTTCTGAGGCCATTCAGATTGAGGCCGATCCCAATAAATCTCGATCATGTTGCTGTCGGGGTCGTGGAAGTACACCGCCTCGCTTACGCCGTGGTCGGCTTTGTGTAGAAGAACAATTCCGTGTGCCAAGACGCGCTTGACCGCGCGGGCGAGGCTCTGCCGGTCGGGATAGACGAAGGCGACGTGGTGCAACCCCGTGTGACCGTCCGGCGGAGGCGAGCCGCCGAGGCTTCGCACGGTATTGAGCCCAACATGATGATGGTATCCACCGGCCGCAAGGAAGGCTCCTCCCTTCCCAAACCTCTGCCGCAGCTCGAACCCCATCACCTCTGCATAAAACTTAATTGAGCGATCAAGGTCGGAAACTCTCAGGTTCACATGGCCTACCCGAGCGCCCGGGTCAGTATCGTATCCCATGTTGCCCACCTCTGATCTGTCGTGGACCCAAGTCAGCATACACCAGACGCGAGGCATGATGCACCGCGTCCTTCCCGCTGACGAGCCAGTTGCAGTCTGCGCTTAAATCGGTTCGGCAGTCACGTCTGGTCCCAGCAGCAAGCCATCCCGGATGAGGAATGGAACCCCAACGTCAGCAGAGCCGTGTGGACTGTGTCGCTGGAAATACCCATAATGAGCCCTGTGGACAGCGGACAGACCATGGGTTCTGACGAGCGCCGTCTCGTCGCGATTTTCGCGGCCGACGTGGCAGGCTACTCGCGGCTGATGCGGGCCGACGAGCAGGGCACTCTGAGAGCTCTTCAGACTCACCGCAGGATCATTGACAGCGGTATCGCCGACCATCGGGGCCGGATCGCCAACACGGCCGGAGATAGCATTCTCGCCGAGTTCTCCAGCGTGGTTGACGCCGTCCGATGCGCTTTGACTGTCCAACGCGCGGTCGCGGACACGAACGCCGCCACCCGCCCGGGTGAGCAGCGCCTGCAATTCCGGATCGGTGTTCATGTAGGCGATGTCGTAGTAAAGGGCGGTGACCTGTTCGGAGACGGCGTTAACGTCGCCGCTCGCCTCCAGGCTCTCGCCGAACCTGGTGGCCTGTGCTTATCCGAGGAGGCCCACCGTTACGCCGCGCGGCCGTTGGCACTCACCTGCACCGATTTGGGGCAACAGGACATCAAGAACATCGACGGCGGCATTCGGGTGTTCTCGGTGCGTCTGACCGGACAAGCCACGCCTGACGAGCAGAGGACCCCGCCGACAAGGGCATTGGAGAGGCCAAGCGTTGCAGTTCTGCCGTTCGAGAACCTGAGCGGTAACGGTGCCGAGAGCCACTTCAGTGATGGCATCACCGACGAGATCATCACCGGTCTCGCCCGATTCCGGTCGCTGTTCGTCATTGCCCGCAATTCGTCCTTTGCTATCAGAGACCATTCCCTCGATCTCGCCGAAGTCGGCCGGCGGCTTGGCGTGTCCTTCCTCGTCCAAGGCAACGTGCGCCGTACGGGCGATCGTCTTCGCGTCACAGCTCAACTCGTCGAAGCGGGAACGGGCGTCCAGCTCTGGGCTGAACGCTACGACCGGCACGTCGACGATGTGTTCGCGGTTCAGGACGAAGTCGCCCAGACCATTGCCTCGACCCTATTCGGGCGGATCGAGGACGCAAGGCTCCAGCTTGCTCTGCGCAAGCCGACGGAGAGCATGGCTGCCTACGATTTTTTCCTCCGAGGTCTGGCATACTTCCGAGGCTACGAGGATGACAGCAATCAGCAGGCCGCCGCCATGTTGGAGCGGGCCGTCAGCCTTGATCCGCAGTTCGCGCTGGCGCAGTCGTACCTCGCGTTCGTGCGATGTGCAGTCGATGGGTACGCGGCCGCGTCTCGGGCCACGTTGGACGCGGCCTTCGCGATGGCAGCCCAGGCGGTCGACCGCGACCCACAGGAGAGCCGATGCCACCGGCTGCTCGGCCTCGTCTGCGTTTACCGCCGCGAACTCGCAACGGCGCAACGCCATCTGGACCGGGCGCTCCAGCTCAATCCAAACGATGCGGACGCGATGCAGCAGATGGGCTATGTGCTGACCCTGCGGGGCAAGCCGGAAGACGCGCTCGCATGGATGGAGAGATCCAGGCATCTCAATCCATTCCACCCGACGTGGTACAACTCGGGCCTTGGCACCACGCTCTACTCCCTCAGGCGCTACGCAGACGCGGCGGAAACCTTCCGGCGGCTGCCAAACCCAGGGCCGTGGTCGCACGCAAGGCTTGCAGCTTGCTACTCGCAGCTCGGCGAGGAGGCAAAGGCAAAGGTCCTTGTGGACGCTGTGCTTCAGGTCCGCCCTGACTTCTCGATCCCGACCTTCTTGATGCGTGACGTTCTCCTGGAACGGGCCGAAGACCGAGAGCATCTTCGGGAGGGGTTAATTAAGGCAGGTTTTCCAAGCTGACGCCCACGTGCTTTCGATCAAGTACTGATCAGAGTGGCCTCATACTCGGCGCAGCCGCCAGAATGCAAACCTTCAAACGGATGGCCTCGGGAAGTCCACCGCAGTGCACTCCACGACGCTCCCCATCGGGTTTGATTTTTAGTTTGCCTCACGACCACAGGTGGGCACCCCTGGTCCCGACGGCGCTCTTGATATGGATCAGCACAAGATCTTTTCCGGATTGAGCGCCGGCATTATGAGGTGAGTGAAGCCTTGGTAGGATCGATGCTGCCTCTGCCCCGATGATCAAGGGAGAGCAGGAGGCAGAGGGGTGTCCGCTGGACATTCACGGCAGCAGGGGAGGAGAGGGCAGGTCAGGAGTGAAATGTGGACTTTTACACGGCTAAGCTGAAGGGTGCCCGTGACCCGGTGCTGACTTTCCGACTGATGCCGTAGGAACCAGGCAACTCATTGTTTCAAGCTTGGTTGGATAGACTGCCTGTGCATTTAGAAAGGCGCTTCCAACCACAATATCGAAAACTCTTGGCCCATCTCCTCCACAATCTCGACCGTCAGGTTCTCCTGTCGAATGTTGCGGGGCAGGTAAGCGCGAAAGTGTCTGGCGACCCGGTGAGCCTCGTGACAGGCGGTCTCCAGATCCGGGAGATGGTGGATCTCTAACTCCTGCACAAAGCAGATGCCACTGGAGGCATTAAAGATGTAGCGCGGCATAGTCTGTTCCTCGGGCCAGCGCTGTTGTGCGCCGCTGTTGAACGTTCCGCCATCAACCAGGTTAAGTTCCGGCCCGGTTCTGGGCTTTATCTCCGCGCCAGCCCTTGGTCCTCCCGAAGCCCTCGGTCCGGTGCGATCAGTTCGAAGACCGCCTGCTCGTCCGGAATCCCCTGTAGCGTGAAGGTTCCGAGCTGCCTAGTAGTGGCGGCCGGAAAGCAGGCCGCCACCTCCGGGGAACACACCGCGGCAGAGTTCGTGCTCTTGGCAACCGCCTCCAGCCGGCAGACAAAGTTGACCGTGGGCCCTACCACCGTGAAGTCCAGCCGGTCCGGACTGCCAATATTGCCCTAGATTACGGAGCCGACGTGCAGGCAGCCGACAAACCGCAGCCCTCCGATCTGCTCGGATTCGAACAAGGCGGCCTCCAGGGCACGACGGGCGCGACCACTCGCCTTCTCCCGTTCGCCCTCCTCAACCGGAAAAATGGCCAGCACGCCGTCGCCGATGAACTTCAGCACGTCCCCGCCCTCGGCCCGCACCGCCGTGACGACCACCTCCTGGTATTGGCCAAGGCGCTCCAGCAGTTCATCGGGAGGCAAGTGTTCCGACAGAAGGGTGTATCCTCGCAGATCCGTCAGCAGCACGGCGGCTTCGATGGCTACCTGATCACCGCGGCGGATTGCGCCAGCGGCAATGCGCTCGGCAGGGCCGTCGCCAAGGTAGGTCCGCAGCAGGCTCTCGGCAGACCGGCGCATCGCGGCCGGCTCCAGCGCGGCCGCTAAAAAGGGACTAAGCTTGTCGATCAGCGCGATGGCCTCCGGAGTGAAGCCGTCGGGAGCATCGGTTGTAAACGAGGATCCTTGCACCGAGCCATCCCCATAGACGATCGGGAGGGCCAGATAATCGGTGCTGCCATCCGCGGCGAGCTCGAACAGCACCGGATGGTCATGGACTGAGTCGAGGTCGCGCAGGGAGCGGTAGAAGCGGGTCCGCGTCTTGACGACATGTTCGAAGGGGCTACCGGTGTAGGAACTCGTACCCAGGGTACTGCGAGGGACAGTGTAGTCCGTGCCTCCCGTTCCGCGCACCCAGATCACGCCCCAGGCGCTGAGCAAGGGATTGATCAGCCGCTGCCCGACCCGCACCCGCCAGAGCGGGATCCCAGCGGCCAGGAGCCGATCACAGGTTTGGGTGACGATCTCGACCGGGGAGAGAGCCTCGCGTGCCGGGCCGACCAGCCAAGTGGTGAATTCGAGGATATCGAAGTCGAGGATCCGCTGATGAGGCATGGCTTATCACACCTGTGCGTTGCCGATGCCGGAAGGATGCAGTTACAGTTACACTCGTTTGGAGCGCTCCAGACGATTATCTGGCCAGACCCATGCCGACACAACCCTGCGCAAGGGCCCTCGTGGCACTTCTCGCAAATCGACCCAACGTCGGCTCAAGCGGACAACACCGGACGTTCTTAAGAGGCACAGATCATCGCCTTCTGATCCAACGCGGACATTCTATGAATGAATTCATAAGCGGAGCCGCCCTACAATTTTGCGACTAGGCCTTCGTAAGCAGGCACCGTTAATGGCCACGATCCACGCCCAACGGCGCCTCGCCACCATCCTGGTCGAGGTCGTCGCCTGTACGGTGGCCGTGCAGAACGGCGTCCCCGACCGATAGGTGGAGGGGCCACCCGGCGGGGGACCGGAATTCGGATCGGGGTCAACATCGCCGCCCGCGTGGAGCATGTCTGCAAACCCGTCAGCGTGATGATCTCATCCTGCCCCGGATGGAGAGTCGATCACTCCATCCTCGGTGACAACCTCGAAACAGTACTGCTCGAACAGACTGGGCAGGAACGGGTCCAGGACAAAGAGCCCAATGCCGAGCCGCGCGAGTTCCCGCGCAGCGGCATCATCGGGACAGTCATGGCCGATACTGTCCCGGGCGACAATGCAGGGGCCCAGTCTGAGATGGAAAAAGTAGCGGGGCATCAGGCCCTCCTCATCCCACCGTCATGGCCGCTGACGTGAGACCGCCTCAAACCCCGTCAGCGGAGCTGAGCCGATCGCACGCCTCCCGCAGGAGTTGCCACACGCGTGCGATGTGTTCCTCGGTGGTGCGAATGTTGCCGACGGCGAGGCGCAGGGTGAACCGGTCGTGGAGCTTCGTATGCGAGAGGAACGCCTCGCCGGTCGCATTGACGGCATGCATGATCTGCTCGTTCAGGCGGTCGAGGCGGGCGGCGTACTCGTCGTCAGGCGCTTCGCTGCGCGGCGGGCAGGCGCGGAAGCAGACGAGGCTCAAGGGGACAGGCGCGAGCAGTTCCCAGCCGGGCGTGGCCTCGATCCACGAGGCGAACAGCCGTGCGAGGCGGCAGTGCTCGCGGATGCGCGCCGCGAGCCCGTCGCGACCGAAGTAGCGCAGGACCATCCAGAACTTGAGAGCACGGAAGCGGCGCCCGAGCTGGATGCCATACTCGGAGTGGTTGCGGACAACTTCAGGCTCATGTTCGAGCGTGCGGAGGAACTCGGGCACGAGCGAGAAGGCGCGGTGCAGCAGATCCATCCGCCGCGTGTACAGGACGGACAGGTCGAAGGGCGTCATCAGCCACTTGTGCGGGTTGAGCACGAGCGAGTCCGCCCGCTCGCTGCCATTGAGGATGTGGCGCAGCTCCGGAACGACCGCGGCCGAACCTGCATAGGCGGCATCGACGTGCAGCCAGAGCCGTTCGCGCCCGCACAGCTCGGCGATGGCCGGCACGGGATCGATGCTCGACGTCGAGGTCGTTCCGATGGTAGCGACAACGCAGAAGGGCAGGTGGCCGGCGGCCCTGTCCTCCGCGACAGCGCGTGCGAGCGCGGCCGGATCCATGCGGAACTCGGCGTCCGTGGGGATCTTGCGCAAGGAGCGCTGGCCGAGGCCGAGCGTGATGACGCCTTTCTCGACCGACGAGTGGGCCTGCTCGGAGGCGTAGACGCGCAGCAGCGGCAGGTCGGCGCGCCCGCTCATGCCGTCCTCGCGCACGCGCAGATCGAGACCCTCGCGTGCAGCCGCGATGGCGTGGAGGGTCGAGACCGAGGCGGTGTCGTAGATGATCCCCGAGAAGGCCTCGGGCAGGCCGATCATCTGGCGCAGCCACGACAGGGTGACTTCCTCGAGCTCCTGCGCGGCGGGAGCTGCGCGCCAGAGCAGCGCCTTTGTGTCAAAGGCGGCCGAGAGCAGCTCCCCGAAGATGCCGGGCGCCGAGGTGGAGGTGGCGAAGTAGGCGAAGAACCCCGGATGACTCCAGTGCGTGAGCGCCGGCACGATGAGGCGGTCGACGTCGGCGATGATCGCCTCCATCGACTCGCCGGTTGCCGGCGGTTCGGCCGGAAGTTTCGCGATGAGCGCGCCCGGCTCGACCTGGGCTAGGACGGGGAACCGTTCAATGCCCTCAAAGTAGTTGGCGATATAGTCGACCATGGTACGGCCGTAGCGCCGGAATTCGTCAGAGCTCATGTCGCCGAGCGGCGGAGCAACCCCGTCCGGGCCGACAACGTTCAAGGCTTCCGTTGTCGTCGCACTCGGCGCCACGCTCAGCGGTTGGTCCTGAAGGTCGTCCTGGGGCATCGGTACGCCTCCATCATGGCCGCACGACGGGTCGCGCCGGACGGTGGGCAAGCGGGAGAACCTCCGCAGGATAGATGAAATCCACATGGCAGGCAAAAGCGGCGGCTGGCTGAGGCTCGAGGTGCCACTGAGACTGGTTCTTGACTGACCCTCGGCCTGCCACCACAGCCGTTGCGCGCCGTCGAGGTTGCGGCTGACGCGCCGCACGGCTTTTGGGGCATTGGGGTCGAGTTCACGACCCCGAGGCCCAGAGCGTCGGACTGGGAAATCGGACGTCTGGGCTGATCTGCGGTTCCTCTTTATGATGGGATGTGAGCGATGGGACGTTCCCCGTCCCAGGATTGGGATACGGTGCTCACGACGGAGGTCCGAATGCCACAGCTTCTTGAACCCAGCGCAACGTGGTCAGCCGCACGCCAAGACGAATTCATCAGTAACCAGTTCAATCCTTGCGTGGGAACCCGCCTCCTGTCCCAGGACCGCCGAGTGCGGGTTTGGGAAGTCCGGCTGAAGCCCTCAGAGCGGCTCGGCTTCCATCGCCATGTTCTGGACTACTTCTGGGTCGCCATAGCACCCGGAAGAGCGCGCTCGCACCAGCAGGACGGCACGGTGGTGGAGGCCGCCTATGTGGCGGGCCAGACGAGCCATCTCACCTATGGGCCAGGAGAGTTCAAGATCCACGACCTGGAGAACATCGGGGACACTGAGCTGATCTTTACGACGGTGGAGTTTCTCGACAGCGCCAACCCGCCTCTTCCGTTGCCGAGCGAAATAGCGGTCGGGCCCCAAGGAGCCGGATCCGCTGAGACTGAGGACTTTCTCTGAAACGACGAGGAGACGCGTCATGAAGGTCGACGGGCGCTGCCACTGTGGCTTCATCACCTTTGAGGCTGAGATCGAGCCCGACAAGGTGTGGCTCTGCCACTGCACCGATTGCCAGACGCTCTCGGGATCCGCCTTCCGCGCGGTGGCTCCCACCCGGGAGGGGGCCTTCAGGCTGCTCTCGGGTGAGGTGAAGAACTACGTGAAGATTGGAACGAGTGGAGCGAGACGGCTTCACGGGTTCTGCCCCGAGTGTGGGACGCCCATCTACTCGACGTCGGAGAGCAATAGACCGAAGGTCTACAACCTGCGTGTCGGAACGATCCGGCAGCGGTGGGACCTCGTGCCCCGAAGGCAGATCTGGTGCCGGTCGGCCCTGCCCTGGGCCACCGAGATCAAGACCCAACAGCAATTCGAAATGGGGCCGGATCGACGCCCATAGAGTCATCACTGATACGTGTGCCGTGCACAGCCTTCCGCGAAATTGAACCATAATTAGGAAGGTCTCTCCTTGGCACGTTCCCACGGGGACGAACGTCCGCTTTGGACCGGAACATCGGATGTTCCTGTCAGTGAACGAATTTCAATGCCTGAGCCCAAGCCGACATTCCTGATTGGCTGTCTTCGCAGGTGCAGCGACAGGAAGGCAGCTCAGGAGTAGAATAAACCCTGTGGCGTTCTGTTGACGCTCTGACGAGTGCCTTAACCTCTTGTGCATGGGAGCAGCCCATGTCTCTCAGGCTTGAGCTTCTTGTCCCTGTTCTTCTCGCCGGACCTTTGCTGCCGGCAGCGTCGGCCGATCCAGTGGACTGCAACGACATGGCCCCCATTGTCAGCGAGATGCTCGTCGACCGCATGCAGGTGCCCGAGTACTTGGCACTCGATACCGCCGCAGCCGCCGAGGCCACCTTCCGGATGAACTATCTCCATGCCGAGCAGCGTGAATTCCATCGCACCGTCTGCTCAGCCGTAATCCGATTCAACTCCAGCCGCTTTGCCGAAGCAGAGCGCCGGGCGACGGCCAACGATCCAGCGCGGGCCCTTCACGATCTGGCCGGAGCCGCTACAGGTGGGCTCGCGCGGTATGCCGACTTTCCCGATGGGCTCAAGCTCCACTACCGGCTTGAGCTGATCGGCAATGGCAGAACCTGGGTAGTCACCCTCTCGGGCGACCCCGCTGCCGGACACATCTGTGCGCTGCAAGATCGACATCGCTATGTGGTGGATGACAGGCTGTGTACGCCCTCCGGACACGACCTGCAATGGCGCCGGTCCGGCCTGGTCGACGCAGCAGGTGTGTCGGCTTCCGACCGTTGAAATGTGCTCTTCTGTGAGGAACCCGGCATGGCCATGGCAGGCAAGGCGGTTCCCGCATCGGCTCTGTTAACTCAGTCCCGCCAGTTCCAAACCACGCTCGGAGTGTTCCAGGTCAGCCAGCATCGTATTAGGCCGGGCAAAACGCCCGCTTAGACTGGTTCGTTGCTGGCTCACCTCCTGATGTACCGATGGAGCCTTCCGGATACGCTCGAACGCACCTTTATCCGGCTCCATCAAGGCGCTTGTTGGAAATTCGCGGCCGCACTTCGCGCGCGACAAGGGCCTCACTGGAGAGTAGAGTGGCCGGAGTAGCGTTTCCCGACGCTCTGACGAGCGCCGCCAACCCCTTATGAGGGAGAGCGGCCTATGTCTCTCAAGCTTGGCCTCATTGCCGTTCTGCTCTTCGCCGGCTATGAGCCGACGACCGAAGCCCACGACATCTACTCACCTCTCAGAGACAAAGCCGGGAGGAATTGCTGCGATGACGGGGCTTGTCGCCCTGCGTTCTACCGAATGAGGCCAACCGGGGTGCAGATGTTCGTCGAGGGAAAGTGGATCTGGGTGCCAGACCACACGATC
>NZ_JAGPUP010000519.1:0-44927 GCF_018069605.1 Microvirga sp. HBU67558
CCCGGTGATCCCGATGACGTGAGGCGCCGAGCCCTTCCGTGGCGGGAGGCCGGCACAAGGCCGGCTATGACGGGAGAGGGGGCATCTCCGGCACCGCGACCGACGACGCGATCGTCCTCAGGCGGCAAACCCGTCCTCGATGGCGCGCCAGTCCTGCGTCAGCGTGAAGGAATCGCGGTCGATGGCGATGAAGCAGCCGCCGCCGGGATGGGACGGGCGACTTTCCTGGCCGATGGCGACCCCCTGCAGATGGGCCGTGAGCAGGCATCCGACCCCACCGTGAGACACCACGACGATATCGCCCGCGGTCTCGTCCCCGCGCAGGATCCGGCCGACGGCGCCGACGATCCGGGTCTGGGCGTCGATGGCGCGTTCCCAGCCGCGGATGCTCTCGTGCGGGCGGCCGAAGAATTCCGCCACCACGTCCCAGAATTCCGGCGGCGCGATGAACCCCGTCGACGAGCGGTCGTTCTCGCCCAGATCCTCGTCGGTCCCGTAGGACAGGCCGAGGCTCTCCGCCACGATGGCGGCGCCGTCCATGGCCTTGCGTTCGGTGCTGGCATAGACGGCCGACACGTCCCTGTCCGCGAGCATCGCTGCGAAGCGCTCCATGCGGGCGCGCCCGGTGGCGTTCAGGGGCCATTCGGGAATGGGCTGGTCCGGGTCGATGACCACTTCGGGATGGGTGATGAAGATGAGCGAGGCCATCGGGATGCTGTACCGGCCTCCCATCCGCCCGTCGAGTCAGCCCAAGGGATAGGCCGCCTCGACGATGTAGGGTCCGCCGCCGACCGAGTTCCGGGAGGAATACAGGACGAAACGGTCGGCCGGAAATGTCAGTTTCGGGAAATGGCCGCGGGTCGCGATGTAATCCGCCACGTCGATGGGCGAGACGTTGCGCAGGCGCGCCAGGGTCACGTGCGGGGTGAACTTGCGGGTCTCCGGGGGCAGGCCGACCTGGCGCAGGAGGCGCTCCTGCTCGGCCTGCACCTCGATCAGCTCGCCGTTGCCGGACGTGCGGGCGAAGACCGCCCGGGGCTTGCCGCCGCCGAAGGTGTCGAGCCCGTCGATGACGATGGTCAGCGGCGCCCGCTGGCGCCGCTCGCCGAGGATCGACGTGACGTCGTCCGCCATGCGCTCGTCGATGTCGCCGATGAAGCGCAGGGTCAGATGATAGTTCTCGGGATCGACCCAGCGGGCGCCCGGAAGTCCGCCGCGGAAGCTCGCCAGGGCGAGGCCGATCTCGGCCGGGATCTCGATGCCGGTGAAGAGGCGGGGCATGCGGCACCTCCCGGGTTGATGGTGTTCAGACGATCGGTGGCGGGCGTTTGTTCCGACGGGGTCATTCGTCCGTCGCGACACGGCTTGTCCCGGTGGTCCCCTCTCGATGAACGCCGCGCCTCACCGCATCGGGATGGCCGGCACGAGGCCGGCCATGACGCGAGAGCGTGATCTCACGGGCACGGATTGCAGTGCTCGACGTGGATCGCGTCGATGCGCTCCTCGAGCTCCGGCGTGATCGTCACGTCGATGGACGCGACGTCCGTCTTCAGCTGCTCCATCGAGGTCGCCCCGATGATGGTCGAGCCGACGAAGGGGCGGGAATTGACGAAGGCCAGCGCCATCTGGGCCGGATCCAGGCCGAATTCCTTGGCAAGCGCGATATATTTGCGGATCGCCGCCTCGGCGGTGGGGTTCTCGTAGCGCTGGCCGCGGTTGAACAGGGTGGTGCGCGCGCCCGCTGGACGGGCGCCGTCGAGGTACTTGCCCGTAAGATAGCCCTGGGCCAGCGGCGAATAGGCGAGCAGGCTCACGTTCTCGCGCATCGAGACCTCCGCCAGCGCGACCTCGTAGGTGCGGTTGAGGAGGCTGTAGGCGTTCTGCACCGACTGCACCCGGGCCTGGCCCTTGGCGTCCGCGTGCTTGAGGAACGTCATGGTGCCCCAGGCGCTCTCGTTGGAGAGGCCGAAATGGCGGATCTTCCCGGCCTTCACCAGGTCGGTCATGATCTCGACCGTCTCGTCGATCGGGTGCGAGGGTCCGTCCTGGTGGCGGAAGACCGTCGGGTTCGAGCCCCAGGCCATGGGCCGGTCGGGCCAATGGATCTGGTAGAGGTCGATATAATCGGTGCCGAGCCGCTTCAGGCTCTTGTTCACCGCCTCCTCGACCTGGGCGCGAGAGAGCTCGCCCTTGGAGCCGTCGTCCCGGAACCAGGTATTGTCGGAGCGGCCGATCACCTTGGTGGCGAGGATCACCTTGTCGCGCGAGCCCCGCGCCTTGAACCAGGATCCGATGATCCGCTCGGTCGAGCCCTGCGTCTCGGGCCGGGGCGGGATGGAGTAGAGCTCGGCCGTGTCGAAGAAGTTGATGCCCTGATCGAGGGCGTAATCCATCTGCGCATGGCCGTCGGCCTCGGTGTTCTGCTGGCCCCAGGTCATGGTGCCGAGGCAGATGAGGCTGACATTGAGATCCGTGCGGCCGAGGCGGCGGTATTCCATGGGTAAGCTCCTCGCGGGGACATGATCCCCCGCGTTCAGGCGAGAATGAGGCGCCGACGAGGATCAGCGCTGAGAAAGACGGGCGAGAAAGCTCTCGACGCTGGGCAGAATGCGCTCGACGATGATCTCCACGCCCTTGGCCGTCGGGTGCATCCCGTCGGGCAGGTTGAGGGATTTTTCACCGACGATTCCGTCCAGGAAGAAGGGATAGAGCACAAGGTCGTGCTTCTTCGCAATGTCCGGATAGATGCTGTCGAATTTCTGCACGTAATCCGGCCCGAGATTGCGCGAGGCATACATGCCCGCGAGCATGACCGGGATATTGCGGCTTTTGAGGCGCTCGACGATGGCCTCCAGGTTCTTGCGGGTCCCGGCCGGGTCGAGCCCGCGCAGCATGTCGTTGGCGCCGAGTTCCAGGATCACCCCGTCGGTGCCGTCCGGCACGGACCAGTCGAGCCGGTCGAGGCCGCCCGAGGACGTGTCGCCCGACACCCCCGCATTGGCCACCTCCACCTTGTAGCCTTTGGCCTTGAGCGCCCGCTCCAGGGCCACCGGGAAGGCCGCCTCCTGCGGCAGGTTGTAGCCGGCGCTCAGGCTGTCGCCGAGGGCCACGAGGCGGATGGTCCGCCCTTGCGCCTGGGCTGCCGGCAAGGGAGCGAAGACCGGGGCGATCATGGCGGCCAGGGCCGCCGCACACGCAAAAATGATCGTCATGAACGGGCCGGATTGGCGCTTCATTGATAGGCTTCCCATCTCTACCGGACTAGAACCGGGCAACTTCGGATTTTCCAACAGATCGGGTGAATGGGCATGCAGGACAAGGCCATCGCGCTGCACGACGTCGATTTGAGCCTCGGGCGCGGAGCCGCACGGGTCCATATCCTCAAGGGCATTTCCCTGGAGGTCGGCATGGGCGAGGCGGTGGGGCTGGTCGGACCGTCGGGCTCGGGCAAGTCGACCCTGCTCATGACCATGGCCGGGCTCGAGCGGCCCGATTCGGGCCGGGTGATCGTCGACGGCACCGACCTGTCGGGGCTCGACGAGGACGCGCTGGCGCGCTTCCGCGGCCGGCGCATCGGCATCGTGTTCCAGTCCTTCCACCTCGTCCCGACCATGACGGCCCTGGAGAATGTGGCGCTCCCGCTGGAGCTCGCCGGCGAGGGCGAGGCCTTCGAACGGGCCGAGGCCGAACTGCAGGCCGTGGGGCTCGGCCACCGCCTGCACCATTATCCGGCGCAGCTCTCGGGCGGCGAGCAGCAGCGCGTGGCGATCGCCCGCGCCATCGTGCCCAACCCGGCGATCCTGGTGGCCGACGAGCCCACCGGCAATCTCGACGAGACCACCGGGCAGTCCATCGTCGACCTGCTCTTCGCCCTGAAACGGGATCGGGGCGCCACCCTGGTCCTCGTGACCCATGATCTCAACCTCGCCCGCCTGTGCGACCGCATGGTGCGCCTGCGTTCGGGGCAGGTGGAGGCCGGCGCGGCCTCCGCCGTGGCGTAAGGGATCTCGGTCATGCACGGCTCCCTTCCCGCCACGCCGCAGCGACGGTCCGCCTCCGCGTCGCGCCTGCCGCTCCTGCTGCGCCTTGCCGTCCGCGAGCTGCGCGGGGGCCTGCGAGGTTTCGGCATCTTTCTCGCCTGCATCGCGCTCGGCGTCGCGGCGATCGCCAGCGTATCGTCCCTGTCCCGCTCCCTGACCGAGGGCATCTCCCGCGAGGGCCGGCGGATCCTGGGCGGCGACATGGCCTTCTCCCTGCTCCAGCGCGAGGCCGGGGCGCCCGAGCGGGCGTTCCTGGAGTCGCAAGGCCGGGTCAACGTGATCGCCACCATGCGGGCCATGGCGTTGGCCGGCGAGAAGGGCTCGGGGCTGGTGGAGATGAAGGCCGTCGACGGGGGCTATCCCACCGTCGGGGCGCTCGAGACCGATCCGGCCCTCCCGCCTGCCGACCTCTTCGCCGCGCGCGACGGCGCCTTCGGGGCCGCGGTCGATCCGGCGCTCCTCGCCCGTCTCGACCTGAAGGTGGGCGACCGGGTCACGGTCGGCGCCGCGACCGTGGAGCTGCGGGCCCGCCTCGTGTCGGAGCCGGACAAGATCGCCGACGGCATCGGCTTCGGGCCGCGGCTCCTGCTGTCGCAGGAGGCCCTGAAGGCCACGGACCTCGTCCAGCCGGGCAGCCTCGTGCGCTGGACCTACCGGCTCACCCTGCCGCCCGAGCAATCCACCGAGGAGGGGCTGACCCGGATCGAGGCCGAGGCGAACCGCGTCCTGCCGGAGGCCGGCTGGAACATCCGCACGCGCCTCAACGCGGATCCGCGCTTCGCCCGAAACATCGAGCGCTTCACCCAGTTCCTCACGCTCGTCGGCCTCACCGCGCTCCTCGTCGGCGGCGTCGGCGTCGCCAATGCGGTGCGCGGCTTCGTCGACCGCAAGCGCGCCTCCATCGCGACCCTCAAGAGCCTGGGCGCGCCAGGCGGGCAGGTGGTGCTGCTCTATCTCATCCAGGTGATGCTGATCGCGGTCGTCGGCATCGGTATCGGGCTCGCCTTCGGGGCTGTGCTGCCCTTCGTGGTGACCGGGCTCTTCGGCCACCTCCTGCCGATCCCGATCCAGCCGACGCTCGCCTGGAGCGAGCTCGGCATCGCGCTGCTCTACGGGGTGCTCACCGCCCTGGTCTTCGCGCTGGCGCCTCTCGGTCGGGCCCACGACGTGCCGGTCTCGGGCCTCTTCCGCGACCAGATCGACCCCGAGCGGCGCTGGCCGCGCAAGCGCTACATCGCGGCCCTCGTGCTCTCGGTCGCGGCGCTCGTCGGGCTGTCCCTGCTCGCGGCTTACGACCGACGCATCGCCCTGATGTTCGTGGGCGCGGCCGCCGGGTCCTTCCTGCTCCTGCGCGTCGTGGCTTTGGGCATCATGGCGCTCGCCCGCCGCCTGCCGCGCCCCCGCCGGACGGCGCCGCGGCTCGCGCTCGCCAACATCCACCGGCCCGGCGCTCTCACGCCCTCCCTGGTGCTGTCGCTGGGCCTGGGCATCACGCTCCTGGTCACCCTGGCGCTCATCGACACCAACCTGACCCGCCAGCTCACCCAGAGCCTGCCGGAGCGGGCGCCGAGCTTCTTCTTCCTCGACATCCCGAACCAGCAGGCGGATGCCTTCGAGGGCTTCCTCAAGAGTCAGGCCGGCGACGCCCAGATCGAGCGCGTGCCCATGATGCGCGGTCGTTTGGTGACCCTCGGCGGACGTCCCGTGGCCGAGGTCAAGGCGCCCGAGGACGTGTCCTGGGTGCTCGAGGGCGACCGCGGCATCACCTACGCGGCCAAGCCCCCGGAAGGCTCCAAGGTGGTGCAGGGCGAGTGGTGGCCCGAAGGCTATCGCGGCCGGCCGCTCGTGTCCTTCGACCGCAAGATCGCCGAGGGACTCGGCCTCAAGATCGGCGACGAGATCACCGTCAACGTGCTCGGCCGCAACATCAGCGCCACCATCGGGAACCTGCGCGAGATCGAATGGCGCTCCATGGGCATCAACTTCGTCATGGTGTTCTCGCCCAACGCCTTCGCGGGCGCGCCGCACACGCATCTGGCCACCGTCACCTTCCCGAACGGCTCGGATGCGGCGCTCGACGCCAGGATCCTGAGAAGCTCCGCCCAGGCGTACCCGATGGTGACGAGCGTGCGGGTGAAGGATGCCCTGGAGGCGGTGAACGACGTGGTCTCGCAGCTCGTCATGGCGATCCGCGGCGCGAGCTCCATCGCGCTGATCGCGAGCCTCCTGGTCCTGGCCGGCGCGCTTGCGGCCGGTCACCGGGCTCGGCTCTACGATGCGGTGGTGCTCAAGACGCTCGGCGCCACCCGGGCGCGGCTGCTCTCCGCCTATGCGCTCGAATACGGGCTTCTGGGCCTCGCCACGGCGGTGTTCGGGCTGCTGGCGGGAACGCTCGCGGCTTATTTCATCATCACCCGCGTGATGAACCTAAGCTTTACCCTGGATCTGTCGGGCGCCGTCCTGGCCTCGATGCTGGCGGTTCTCGTGAGCGTCGGATTAGGGCTGATCGGAACGTGGCGGATCTTAAGTCAAAAGCCGGCGCTCTACTTGAGAAATCTTTAACGGCCTGTTTTCGCGAGGCCGTTCTAGAGGCGCCGACGAACGCGCGTGAGGAGGAGCAGCAACTCTGCTCCTCCTTTTTCTTTGTCACGAAGAGTTGAAGCTTGGCGCTGCCTCTTGCGCAACGCAGGCCCGCCCCTCATATTTTGCATGTCGTCGCACATGCGGCGGCCGAGGGCTGACTTCCCAGCCTTTCGAGGGAACACACGGGACACCGCGAGAAAGGACTCCGATGCAACCGTATGAGCAAAACCAAAACGCCTATGGCACCGGCTTTGCCCGGACGGCGGCTCAGGTCGACCAGGGCCTGCGCGCCTTCATGCTCGGCGTCTACAACAACATGGTCCTGGGCCTGGCGATCTCGGCCCTGGTCGCACTCGGCGTGAACATGCTGGCCACGACGAGCGATCCGTCTCAGGCGGTCGCCCGGATCGGCAGCGTCGGCCTGACCCAGTTCGGCGTCACCCTCTACACCACGCCTCTGATGTGGATCGTGGCGCTGGCGCCTCTGGCGTTCATCTTCTTCTTCTCGTTCCGCATGGACCGGATGTCGGCGGCGTCCGCCCGCGGCACCTTCTTCGCCTTTGCGGCGGTGATGGGCGCCTCGCTCTCGACGCTGCTCATCCGCTACACCGGCGCGAGCGTCGTGCAGGTGTTCTTCATCACGGCGGCGGCCTTCGGCTCGCTGTCGCTCTGGGGCTACACCACGAACCGCAGCCTGTCGGGCATGGGCTCGTTCCTGATCATGGGCCTCGTCGGTCTGATCCTGGCCTCGATCGTGAACATCTTCGTCGCGTCGAGCGCCCTGCAGTTCGGCATTTCCGTGATCGGCGTTCTGATCTTCGCGGGCCTCACCGCCTACGATACGCAGAAGCTGAAGGAGATGTACCTTTACGGCAACCTCGACTCCGAGGCGGCCGGCAAGGCCTCGGTGCTGGGCGCCCTGACCCTGTACCTGGACTTCATCAACATGTTCCAGTTCCTGCTGGCTCTCGTGGGCAACCGCAACCAGTAAGAACGAGCGGAGCAGACGCTCTCGAAGCCCCGGCCGAAAGGCCGGGGCTTTTTTATTCATGTTCCCGGTGGACGGTACCGGACCGCCTTCGCCTTTCCGAGGGCTTCCATCAGGTCCTCGACGCCGAGGAGGACAGTCGTCTCGCTCGAGCGAAGCGCGCCGCCCGCGCCGATCGCAAGCACGACGGCGGCCATCGACACGTTGTCCGGCGCCTCCCATAAGTTCCAGCCATCGTGCTCGCCGAAGGCGTACCAGAACCCGTGCAGCCTTCCCCCCACCGACTCGATGTAGGAACGAGCCGCTATACGTCGATCCTCGGGGTTCTCGATCAGGCGTGCCCAGGTCTCGGGCGTATAGCTGAAGCGTGTAAGATACATGGCCATGGCTCACCTCGTCCGTCGGAGTTCGGCCCCAGCGAACGCAGTTAACGCCCAAACCGGGGGAGCTGCGAGTCCTTTGCACAGAGGGGTTCGTCGCAGGAACAAAGCCGGGACGGCCATCGGCTCAGGGACGTTCCTTCAGAGCCGAGCGAGAGCCGAACCAGGCGCTGGCAGAGGCCGCGGCGGCGCAGATCAGCGCCACCAGGCCGAACCCCCCGATCGTCGCCGTGGCATAGAGATCCTGCACAATGCCGTCCGATGCGACGGACGACGGAAGCGCCCCGAAGGTCGCCTCCGCGAAGCGGTCCGCCAGCTCGGGACCCGACCAGGCGGCGGTCCGCCGGAACCCGACCGTGGCGACGACGCCGAGGCCGGCCACGGCAACCAGCCCCGCGACGCGGGAGACCGCGTTGTTGATGCCGGACGCCACGCCGATGCGCGCGTCCGGAACGGCGTTCATCACCGTGGTCGAGAGCGGCGCGACCGTGATCCCCATGCCGAGCCCCATGAGGGCCATCACGGGCACGATCGCGATCCAGTAGCCGCCATGCAGCACCGCCGGGGCCAGGAGCGCGAAGCTCAAGGCCGTGATCAGGGGGCCGGCGGTCAGGAGCATGCGGGTGCCGAACCGGTCGGCCATCGTGCCGCCGAGCCGGGACAGCACGGCCATCAGGACCGTGAAGGGCAGGAACACCGACCCGGCTTTGGCGGCCGAATAGCCATGGGCCTCGATCAGCGCGGTGGGCAGGAAGAACAGGGCGCCGCTCAGTGCGAAATAGAGCAGCAGCGTCAGGGCGTTGACGTTGGCGAAGGCGGACGCGTGGAACAGGTCGAGGGGCATCATCGGGGCGGCCGCGCGCGTCTCGTGCCGGATGAAGAGGCCGAGCGTCATGGCGCCGCCGAGCGCCAGCAGCGCGGCGAAGCCCTTGTGGCTCTCCCGTTCGCCCAAAGCCGTCAGGCCATAGGCCAGCAGGCCGAGGGAGGCGACGGCCAGAACGCCACCGAGCCAGTCCATGGCGGTCGCCCGCGCCACGGGGCTCTCCGGGACATGCGTCGCGCACAGCCAGAGCGCCAGGGCCGCGATGGGGACGTTGATCCAGAAGATCGCCTGCCAGGGGCCGATATCGATCAGCCAGCCGCCGAGGATCGGCCCCAGGGCCGCCGCGATGCCCGAGGCGGCCGCCCAGGTGCCGATGGCCTTGCCGCGCGACTCCTTCGGGAAATGGGCGCTGATCAGGGCAAGCGAGCCCGGCACCAGCAAGGCGCCACCGATGCCCTGGAAGGCCCGGGCGGCGATCAGCATCCCGGGCGTCCCCGACAGGCCGCACCAGAGGGAGGTCAGGCCGAAGCACGCGATTCCGATCATGAAGACCCGCCTGAGGCCATAGGCGTCGCCGGCCGCGCCGCCCAGCAGCAGGAAGGCCGACAGGGTCAGCGCATAGGCATTGGTGACCCATTGCATCTCGGCGAGCGACGCCTGCAGGCTCATGCGCATCTGCGGCATCGCCACGGTCACGATGGCCCCGTCGGCGAAGACCATGCTGGAGGCCAGGATCGCCGACCAGACCACCATGGTCCGCGTCCTGGCATCGGCGGATGGCCGGGTTCTGCCGGCGCCGAGATCGTTCACGGGCGTGCCTTTCTCATGCCGTCCATGCTAGAGCATTGCACCTAAAAGTGGATCCACTTCTGGGATCCTGTTCCGTTCCGACCTCGATCTGTTTGAGACAGCCCTCATGAGCATCCTCATCCGCCCGTCCGCTGATTCCGATCTCGAGGCCATCACGCCAATCTACGCCCATGCGGTCACGCACGGCACCGCCTCGTTCGAACTCGACCCTCCCGATCTCGGCGAGATGGCGCGCCGCCGCGCCGCCCTTCTGGAGGGCGGCTATCCCTATCTGGTGGCCGAGAGGGACGGGGAGATCCTCGGATATGCCTATGCAGGCGCCTATCGCACGCGGCCGGCCTATCGCTCGACGGTGGAGGATTCGATCTATGTCGCGCCGGCCGCGCAGGGGCAGGGTGTCGGGCGCCTGCTGCTCGCCGCGCTGATCGAGGACTGCGAGGCGCGGGATTTCCGGCTCATGGTGGCGGTCATCGGCGACGAGGACTCGAAGGGGTCCATCGGCCTGCACCGGAGCCTGGGCTTCGAGCCTGTCGGGATCCTGAAGGGAATCGGCTACAAGCACGGGCGCTGGCTCTCCACCGTGCTGATGCAGCGGCCGCTCGGACGCGGCACGGGCGAGGCACCGACCCGGCCGATCTGACAGCATCCCCTCATGAAAGCTGGTTTCCTGACCCGGCCCTCTGGGTCCGTCCGATGCTTTAGCGCCGAACCCGCGCCGCGGCCCTCGTGCCCAGCAGAAGCGCCAATCCGGCGAGGAGGACGGCGCCGGCCATGCGGCTCGGCTGGCGGGCGGAACGGGGCAGGCCCTTGCGGGCGCGCCAGCCGCCGCTCACGCCCCGGCCTGCGGGGACCGGCTGCAGCAGGGCGCCTTCCGTCCGTGGCGCCGGGGCGGCGCGTTCGAGCGCCCGGCGCATGAAGGCGCCCGCCAGGTGCTCGGTCGGGCCCGGCGCCAGGGCGTAGGCGACCTGGGCGGCTCGGGCGGGCCAGCCCACGGCCACCTCGTCGCGCGGATGGCGCACCAGCGCCACGAAGGTCTCGGCCACATCCTCGGGTGCATAGATCAGCGATCCCGGGTTGATCTGCCGGCCCGACACGTTCGCCCCATGATCGAGGCCTGGCGTGTCGACGATGGCCGGGAACACGCCGCAGACGTGGATGTCGGGATGATCACCCAATTCCTGGCGCAGGCTCGCGGAAAACCCCCGCAGGCCGAATTTGGAGGCCGTGTAGGCGGCAGCATATGGGCTCGGTGCCCAGCCGCCCAGGGAGATGGTGTTGATGAGGATTCCGTGGCCCTGCGCCAGAAAGACGGGCAGAGCCGCATGGGCGCCGTGCATGGCCCCGAGCAGGTTGACCTCGATGGTGCGCCGGTGAAGGGCGATGTCCGCGTCCTGGTAGGGGCCGAACACGCCCGTTCCGGCATTGTTGATCCAGACGTCGATGGTGCCGAAGTCCCGCCGGGCCGCCTGGGCGAGGTCGTCGACGGCGTCGGCATCGGTTACGTCGGTGGGGACCGCGATGGCCCGCGCGCCCAGGTCCCGGCACGCCTGGGCGACCTCCTCGATCAGGTCCGACCGTCGCGCCGCGAGGGCCACATGGGCGCCCTGCCGGGCGAAGGCGAGCGCCGCGGCGCGGCCGATCCCGCTCGACGCGCCGGTGATCACCACGGAAAGGCCGGAAAGGTCGCGCGTCATCGGGGTTCCTCATCGCTGCCGTCGTGGCCGCAAAGGCCCGGCCGGCTGTCGCGGCATCGTTCCGGCAACGCGAGGCGCGATGGGGTGTTCCGGGCGGCGGAGCGTTCGCCGCGAGCAGCCGAGAGCCTTAAGCCGACACGACCTTCGGCTTGTCGAGCACCCGCAGCACGCGGGCGAGTTCATGTCCGCGCTTGAGGATCAGCCCCGTCGACACGATGACCGAATAAGCGCCCTGCTTCTTGGCGAGCTTGGGATCCTTCTCGATCCGGTAGAGGGGCATTTCGGATGTGCGTCGGAAGATGGAGAAGACCGCCTTGTCGGGCAGGAAATCGATGGCGTAATCGCGCCATTCGCCGGCCGCCACCATGCGGCCGTAGAGATTGAGAATGGCCTGCAACTCGGCACGGTCGAAGGACACCTGTTTCGGCGCGGCGGGAAAAGGAACGATGTGGGCCGAACCCTGCATCGAGCCGCCGCGCAGCGGCTCTGCGATGTCACCTTCGCTCATGACGCCTCCCATAACTCGCAAAACATGCCCTGATGATGGGCTTCGGCGGCTAAGGGATCAACCCAGGGCGACAGGATGAATCACGGCTTCTTCTGCAAATCTTATTCCTGCCTCAATCGCGCCGTGATGGAGCCGCACTGAATGCCGTAAATGCTCAAGTTGCCTCGACGGCCCGGCTCATCGAACGGCTTGGACACGTCAGCCCCCCAGCCCTCTGAGTCGCGCGACGGGCCGGGCCACCCTCGAGGCACAGGGCTGCCCTTCAAGGCAGCCTTTTCTTCTGTTTAAAGGGCTTTGCGATGGTCCAGATCGCAAAGCCCTTCTTTTTTGCCGTTAACGTTCGCTTAACACATCGCACGTGACAGCAAGCGATGCTCCACAAACATTCACACCCTCTTCCCGTCATCACCGGGACAAGCCCGGTGATGACGGACGTGGATCGGAACACCCTTAGCGCATCGTGCGGAAAAGTGGATCCGGTTTTCCGCATGAACGATGCGCTCGTCAAAGAGGTGGGAGCATCGGACCCAAAAGTGGGTCCACTTTTGGGTCCGATGCTCTAGAATCCCGACAGCACGAGCTTGCCGCGCGTGCGGTTGCTCTCGATGAGGGCGTGCGCGCGCCTGAGATTGGCCGCGTTGATCGTCCCGACGATCTCCGCCAGCGTGGTGCGAATGGTGCCCGCATCGACCAGACGCGACGCCTCGTTCAGGATCTCGTGCTGCCGCTCCATGTCGGCGGTCTGGAAGGTGGAGCGGGTGAACATGGATTCCCAGTGGATCGATACGCTCTTGCCCTTCAGGAGGCTGATGTCGAGCGGCGCCTTCGGGTCGTCGATCAGGGCGAAGCGCCCTTGCGGCGCAACGGCCTTGGCGATCTCGGCGAAATGGTCCTCCGTGTGCGTGATGGAGAACACGAAGGCCGGCGCGCCGATCCCCAGGGCTTCCACCTGCGCGGCCAGCGGCTTGCCGTGATCGATCACGTGGTGGGCGCCGAGCTCCTTCACCCAGGCCTGCGTGTCCGGACGCGACGCGGTGGCGATCACGGTCAGATCGGTGAGCTGCCGCGCGAGCTGGACCGCGATGGACCCGACGCCGCCGGCGCTGCCCACGATCAGGATGGCGTTGGCCGCGCCCTTGACCGGGCGCTTGACCTCGAGCCGGTCGAACAGGGTTTCCCAGGCGGTCAGCGTGGTGAGCGGCAGGGCCGCGGCCTCCTCGAACGAGAGGGTCTTCGGCTTGGCGCCCACCAGCCGCTCGTCGACCACGTGGAACTCCGCATTGGTGCCCTGGCGCGTGATGGCGCCCGCATAGAACACCTCGTCGCCTTCCCGGAACAGGGAAACGTCCTTGCCGACGCCCCTGACGATCCCGGCCGCGTCGAAGCCCAGAACCTTCACGCCGCCCGGCTCGGGTTGAGCGCGCATGCGCACCTTGGTGTCGACCGGGTTGAGGGCCACGGCCCTGATCTCGACGAGCAGGTCGCGCGGTCCGGGCTCGGGGCGGGGCAGCTCGACGTCCGTGAGGGAGGCGTCCTGGTCGATGGGGAGGGATTGCTGGTATCCGACGGCGCGCATGGCATGTCTCCTGTTGACGGGACGATACTTGAGCATAGTGTTGGAGTTCGCAAGAACGCACAAAAACAGCCCATAGTGTCGAAAAGGATACCGTAATGCCGCAGAAGGCGCAGAGGGTTCAGGGATGTTCCGTCGAGCGGACGATGAGCCTGATCGACGGCAAATGGAAGATCATCGTCCTCTACAAGCTCCTGCGCGGGACCTTGCGGTTCAACGAGTTGCGCCGGCTCATCCCGTCGATCACCCAGCGCATGCTCACCCATCAGCTGCGCGAGCTCGAGGCCGACGGCCTCATCGTCCGGACCGTCTATGCCCAGGTGCCGCCCCGGGTCGAATACACGCTCTCCGGGCGCGGCCGGTCCCTGGAGCCCGTGCTGATGGCCATGAAGGAATGGGGAGACGCGAATCTGTCGTCCGTGGAGGCCGAAGCAGCGTAAAGTGCCTGTGCGGCGCAGCAACTTTACCGTACTTTGCTCGGACCCTTATGCTTTTGTTGCGCAACCTGCCACACTGTGGCAACGCTCCCGCAACCAAACAGATAAGAGGATGCGCGCATGAAGCTGGATACACCGACCAGCGGAAGCGAGTTGACGGCGGAAGCCGTCGCCGTGCTGGAATCCGGGCACAAGGCCACGCCGCCCACCTTCGTGCGCGATCTGTTCGGACGTGTCCCGCCCGAGGACCTGGTCCCCTATTCGCCCCAGACCCTGGCGGCTCTCGCTGCGGAAGCCTTCGAGCATCTCAAGGCCTCGCGCACCGCCGACGGGGCGGATATCCGCCTCTTCGACTTCGAGATCGAGCGCGACGGCCGGCGCCAGGACGTGACGGTGCTCGAAATCGTCAACGACAACATGCCGTTCCTGCTCGATTCGACCCTCGCCGAGGTCGTGGACCAGGGCTATGAGCCGCTGCTCGTGGCCCATCCGATCCTGGCCGTGGAGCGGGATTCGGGAGGAGCCCTCGTGCGCCTCGTGGGCGAGGCCACGGCCGCCCTGCGCCTCGGGGTGAAGCGGGAAAGTTTCATCCACATCCACCTGCCCCGCATCGACGATGCCGAGACCCGCACCCGGTTGATCGAGACCATGCGTCTCGTCCACCGGGACGTGTCGGTGGCGGTGCACGACTGGCCGGGCATGCGCGCCCGGATCGCCGAGATCGTGCACAATTACCGCCTCAATCCTCCGCCTCTGCCGGAGGACGAGGTGAAGGAGGCCATCGCGTTCCTCGACTGGATCTCCCGGGACAACTTCACCTTCCTGGGGTTGCGCGAATACCGTCTGCCCTCCGGCGACACCGCGGCCGATCCGGTCGAGGGCTCGGGCCTCGGCTTGTTGCGCGATCCGTCCGTGCGCGTGCTGCGGCGCGGGCGCGAGCTGGTGGCCATGACGCCGGAAATCCGCGCCTTCCTGGCGCGCCCGCAGGCGCTGATCATCGCCAAGGCGAACGTGAAGTCCCGCGTCCACCGCCGCGCGCATCTCGATTACGTGGGCGTCAAGCTGTTCGACGACAGCGGACATCTGCGCGGCGAGTTGCGCATCGTCGGCCTGTTCACGGCGAGCGCCTACACCAACACGACCGGCGAGGTGCCCTACCTGCGCCTCAAGGTGGCGAAGGTCGTCGCCCGCGCCGGCTTCGATCCGGCGAGCTATGCGGGCCGCGCGCTCCTCAACGTGCTCGAGAGCTATCCGCGCGACGAGCTGTTCCAGATCGACGAGGATACGCTCTACCGCTTCGCCATCGACATCATGAACCTGTCGGAGCGTCCGCGGGTGCGGGCGCTCGCCCGCGTGGACGAGTTCGACCGCTTCGTGTCGGTGCTCGTCTTCGTGCCCAAGGACCGCTACGACACCCAGGCGCGCCAGCGCATCGGCCAGTTCCTGGCCGGCATCTACGAGGGCCGCGTCTCCGCGTCCTACCCGGATTATCCGGAAGGCCCGCTCGCGCGCACCCACTACATCATCGGACGCGACGAGGGCGGCACGCCGGACGTGCCGCGCGAGACCCTGGAGAAGGGCATCGCCGCCATCGTGCGCACCTGGAGCGACGCCCTGCGCGACGCGCTCGACGCCAGCGTCGGCGGAGCCCGGGCACGCGCGCTCGCGTCCCGGTACGGCGAGGCCTTCAGCGCCGCCTACCGCGAGGCCTTCGGAGCCGAACAGGCGATCGCCGACATCGCCCTCCTGGAGCAGCTCTCCGAGGCGCGTCCGCGCGCGGTCGATCTCTATCGCCGCGAAGGCGACGAGGAGACCCGCGTGAACCTGAAGGTGTTCTCGCTCAACGTGGCGCTGCCGCTCTCGGAGCGGGTGCCGCTCCTGGAGAATCTCGGCTTCCGCGTCGTCAACGAGAGAACCTACCGGGTCGCGTTCAGCGCCACGGACCGGGTCTGGCTGCACGACATGACCCTGGAGCGCGCCTCCGGCGGGGCGATCCGGATCGACGAGATCCAGGCCCCGATCGAAGCGGCCCTGCTCGCGCTGTTCCGCGGCCTTGCGGAATCGGACGGGTTCAACCGCCTCGTGCTGGAGGCGGGCCTCGGCTGGCGCGACGTCGCCATGGTGCGGGCGCTCGGCCGTTACCTGCGCCAGATCCAGGTCACCTACGCGCAGGACTACATCGCCGAGACGCTCGCCCGCCACGGGGGGATCGCGGCCGATCTCGTCCAGCTCTTCTATGCGCGCTTCGACCCGCGCCAGGATAAGGACCGGGCCGCCGCCGAGGCGGCGATCCGCGAGCGGATCGAGGAGAAGCTGAAAGAGGTCACGAGCCTCGACGACGACCGCATCCTGCGCCGCTTCGTGAACCTCATCGAGGCGGCCATCCGGACCAACTTCTTCCAGCTCGAGAACAACGGCCTGCCGCGCCAGACCATCGCGTTCAAGTTCGAATGCGCCAAGGTGGACGGTCTGCCGCTGCCCCGGCCGCTCTACGAGATCTTCGTCTATTCGCCCCGCGTCGAGGGCGTGCATCTGCGCTTCGGCAAGGTGGCGCGCGGCGGGCTGCGCTGGTCCGACCGGCCGCAGGATTTCCGCACCGAGGTGCTCGGTCTCGTCAAGGCGCAGCAGGTCAAGAACGCCGTGATCGTGCCGGTGGGCGCCAAAGGCGGCTTCGTGCCCAAGCACCTGCCGCCCGCGAGCGACCGGCAGGCCTGGCTGGCGGAGGGCACCGAGAGCTACCGCATCTTCGTGCGCACGCTCCTGCAGCTCACCGACAACATCGTCGGCGACAGCATCGTGCCGCCCGCCGACACCGTGCGCCACGACGGCGACGATCCGTACCTGGTGGTGGCCGCCGACAAGGGCACGGCCACCTTCTCGGACATCGCCAACGCGCTCTCCATCGAGAAGGGCCACTGGCTCGGCGACGCCTTCGCGTCCGGCGGCAGCCAGGGCTACGACCACAAGAAGATGGGCATCACGGCCCGCGGCGCCTGGGAGGCGGTGAAGCGCCACTTCCGCGAGATCGACGTGGACATCCAGACCACGCCCGTGACGGTGGCGGGCGTCGGCGACATGTCGGGCGACGTGTTCGGCAACGGCATGCTGCTGTCGCGGGCGCTCAAGCTCGTGGCGGCCTTCGACCACCGCGACATCTTCATCGATCCGAACCCGGATCCGGAGATCTCCTTCAACGAGCGCGAACGGCTGTTCGCTCTGCCCCGTTCGAGCTGGCAGGATTACGACAAGAGCCTGATCTCGGCCGGCGGCGGCGTATTCCCGCGCAATGCGAAATCGATCCCGCTCTCGGCCGAGATGCGCGCGCTGCTCGACATCGACAAGCCGCAGGCGACCCCCGCCGAGGTGATGAACGCGATTCTGAAAGCCCGTGTCGACCTGCTCTGGTTCGGCGGCATCGGCACCTATATCCGCGCGTCGTCCGAGACCGACGAGCAGGTGGGCGACCGCGCCAACGACGCGATCCGCATCACCGGTCCGGAGGTGCGCGCCAAAGTGATCGGCGAGGGCGCCAATCTCGGCGTCACCCAGCGCGGGCGCATCGAGGCGGCGCAGAGCGGCGTCCGCCTCAACACGGACGCCATCGACAACTCGGCGGGCGTCAACACCTCCGACGTGGAGGTGAACATCAAGGTCGCGCTCACCACGCCGGAGCGCGATGGGCGCCTGACGGTGGAGCAGCGCAACGAACTGCTTGCCGACATGACCGAGGACGTCTCGGGCCTCGTCCTGCGCAACAACTACCTGCAGACCCTGGCGATCTCGCTCTCCGAGCAACTCGGCGTCGCCGATCTCGGCTTCGCGCGCCGGCTCATGCACATGCTGGAGGCGCAGGGCCGTCTCAACCGGGCCGTCGAGTATCTGCCGGACGACAGCACGCTGACCGAGCGCGGTCGCCGCGGCGAGGCGCTGACCCGGCCGGAGCTCGCGGTGCTGCTCGCCTATGCCAAGCTCTCCCTGCACGACGAATTGCTGGAGAGCCCGGTGCCGGACGATCCGTATCTCGGCAAGGAGCTGGAGCGCTATTTCCCGGCCGAGATGCGCGAGCGCTTCCCGGACGCGATCGCCAGCCACCGCCTGCGCCGCGAGATCATCGCCACGCAGCTCGCCAACGCGATCATCAACCGGGGCGGCCCCACCATGGTGGCGCGCCTCGTCGACCAGACCGGCGCGGACGCGCCGACGATCGCGGCCGCCTATGCGGCGACCCGCGATTCCTTCGGCCTCACCGAGATGAACGTCGCCATCGACGCGCTCGACGGCGTCGTGCCGGGTCAGGCGCAGCTGCGCCTCTACGGCGAATTGCAGGACCTCCTGATGAACCGGATCGTCTGGTTCATCCGCAACGTGGACTTCGTCAACCACTCCCTCGACGAGATCATCGGCACCTACAGGGCCGGGATCGCCGAGGTGGAGCGCAGCCTCCAGGAGACGCTCTCGCCGGACGCCAGGGCCGTCTGGGAGGCGCGCACGAAGGAGCTGATGGATCAGGGCGCGCCGGAGGAGCTGGCACGGCGCATCGCGTCGCTGCCTGATCTGGTGGCCGCGCCCGACATCGTGCAGACCGCCCAGAAGACCGGCAAGCCCGTCAACGACATCGCCCGCACCCACTTCGCCCTCGAGGCGTCGTTCCGGCTCGGGGCGCTCATTGCGGCCGCCCAGGACATCGCGGTCAGCGACTACTTCGACCGTCTCGCCCTCGACCGTGCCGTCGACAGCATCGCCTATGCCCATCGCGGCCTGACCGCGGAGGTCGCCTCGCAGGACCTGTCCGGCGCCGAGGCGGTGCGGGCCTGGAGCGACAAGCGCGGCGCCGACGTCAACCGCATCCGGAGCGCCGTCGACGGCATCGTGTCGTCGGGCCTCACCCTGTCGAAGATCACCGTGGCGGCCAGCCTCCTCGGCGATCTCGCACGGATGACCTAAGGCGGATGAGCTGAGACCGCAAACTCTTCCCACACGGAGGAGATGACGGTCGCCCAGTGCGACTTCTGCGTCATGGCCGGGCTTGTCCCGGCCATCCCACCGTCGGGTCAACCTTCTCCACGTCATGGCCGGCCTTGTGCCGGCCATCCCGATTGTCTTGAGCGCGGCGCTTCACAGTAGCGAGATCACCGGCACAAGGCCGGTGATGACGAGGAAGGGCAAGCTTTGACATTCGTTCAGCAACCATCCGGAAACCCAAGCCCCGTGAGAGACCTCAACCCTGTCGCGCCCTCGCCGAAGGCCTCCCGGTCCGCGATCCTCGGCTGGCTCCTGTTCGACTGGGCCTGCCAGCCCTTCTTCACCCTCGTCACCACCTTCGTGTTCGCGCCCTATTTCGCTTCCGCGCTCGCACCCGATCCGGTGACCGGGCAAAGCCTGTGGGGCTATGCGACGGCGGCGGCCGGGCTCGTGCTCGCCGTCCTGTCGCCGGTGCTCGGCTCCATCGCGGACGCGACCGGCCCGAAGAAGCCCTGGATCGCGTCCTGCGGCCTCGTGCTGTTCATCGCGTCCTTCGGCCTGTGGTACGCGGCGCCGGGACTGCCCTCGGGGATTGCGGTCGCGCTCGTCGGCTTCGCCTTCGGGACGGTGGCCGTCGAGGTGGCGGCGGTGTTCAACAACGCCATGATCCCGCATCTCGTGCCGCCGGAGCGCTACGGCCGCCTCTCGGGCACCGGCTGGGCGATGGGCTATCTGGGAGGCCTCGTGTCTCTCGTGATCGTGCTCGGCTTCCTGGCGGCCGATCCCGTGTCCATGAAGACGGTCTTCGGCCTCGATCCACTGTTCGGCCTCGATCCGGCCAGCCGCGAGGGCGACCGCATCACGGGCCCGTTCTCGGCCCTGTGGTTCCTCGTCTTCGTGCTGCCGCTCTTCCTGTTCACCCCCGACGTGCCGCGTTCCGGGATGCGCCTGAAGGAGGCGGCCCGCAAGGGTCTCGAGCAGGTGAGAAGCACCGTCGCCGATGCGCGCCGCCACGAGAGCGTCGGCCGCTTTCTCGTCGCCAACATGGTCTACCAGGACGCCCTGGTGGCGCTCTTCGCCTTCGGGGGCATCTACGGGGCGGGCGTCTTCGGCTGGCAGGCGATCGAACTCGGCATCTTCGGCATCCTGCTCACCATCACGGGCACGCTCGGCGCCCTGATCGGCGGGCGGCTCGACGACCGCATCGGGGCGAAGCCCGTGATCCTCGGGGCCATCCTCATCCTGGCCGTCGTCTGCCTCGGCGTGCTGTCGCTCGGGCGCGACCACGTCCTGTTCACGATCCCGACGGCGCCGCCCGCTCCGGACGACGGCCTCTACGGCTCCGCGCCCGAAAAGCTGTTCGTGGGGCTCGGCCTCGTCATCGGGGCCGTCGCGGGGCCGCTCCAGGCCTCGTCGCGCAGCCTGCTGGCGCGGCTCGTGCCGGCTCATGAGGCGGGCCGCTATTTCGGCCTGCTCGCCCTGTCCGGCAAGGTCACGTCGTTCCTCGCGCCGCTCGCGGTCGCCGTTGCGACGGCCGTGTTCCACACGCAGGCCGCGGGACCGGCGGTACTGATCCTGTTCATGGTGGCGGGGTTCTGGCTTCTGAGCGGCGTGAAGCGCGTCTAAAGCATCGGACCCGAAAGTGGGCTTGCACTTTCGGGATCCACACGATGCGCTAGGTGCGGGTCACTCGAGCGTTACGGCCGTGCCGCTGACCGACACCATCATCATGCCCTCGTTCTTGCCGAGCGCGCCGTAATCGAGATGGACGCCGACGATCGCATGGGCGCCGAGGCGCTCGGCCTCCTCGATCATCTCCTGCAGGGCGGTGTCGCGCCCGTCGCGCAGGACGCGCTCGTAGGAGCCCGCGCGTCCGCCGACCACGTCGCGGATCGAGGCGAAGAAATCGCGGAACACGTTGGCGCCGAGGATCGCCTCGCCCGACACGATGCCGCGGTAGGACCCGATGCGGCGGCCTTCGATGGACGGCGTGGTGGTGATGATCATGAGCGTCTCCCTCTGCTCCGCTTCAGATGGGAAGGCAGGAGAGAAATGTCATCGTCCTCGGGACCGGCACCTCGTGTCGTCACCGGCCTTGTGCCGGCGATCCCGATCGGAAAGGTGCGGCGCTTCACAGCATCGGGATGGCCGGGACGAGCCCGGCCATGACGTGCGGGTGGCGGAGACGATCCGTGACGGACGGCGTCAGTGCCGGAAGTGCCGGTGGCCCGTGAACACCATGGCGAGGCCTGCCTCGTCGGCGGCCCTGATCACCTCGTCGTCGCGCATGGAGCCGCCGGGCTGGATCACCGCGGTGGCGCCGGCTTCCGCGGCCGCGAGCAGGCCGTCCGCGAAGGGGAAGAAGGCGTCGGACGCCACCACGGAGCCCCGGGCGAGGGTCTCGGGCAGGCCTGCTGCCTTCGCGGCCTCGGCGGCCTTCCAGGCGGCGATGCGGGAGGAATCGACCCGGCTCATCTGGCCGGCCCCGATGCCCACCGTCGCGAGATCCTTCGCGTACACGATGGCGTTCGACTTCACGTGCTTGGCGACCCGGAAGGCGAAGCGCAGGTCCTCCAGCTCCCGGTCCGTGGGGGCGCGCTTCGTCACCACCTTCAGGTCCATGGCGTCGACCACGGCGTTGTCCCGGTTCTGGGCCAGGAAGCCGCCCGCGACGGTGCGCAGGGTCAGGCCTTCCGCACGCGGATCGGGCAGGGCGCCGGCGAGCAGCAGGCGCAGGTTCTTCTTGGCCGCCACGATGGCGATCGCCTCCTCGCTCGCGTCGGGCGCGATGATCACCTCGGTGAAGACCTCGGTGATCGCCTTGGCGGCCTCCGCGTCGAGCGGCCGGTTCATGGCCACGATGCCCCCGAAGGCCGAGACCGGATCGCAGCGCAGGGCCTTCTCATAGGCCTCGCGCAGGCTCGTACCCTCCGCGACGCCGCACGGGTTGGCGTGCTTGACGATCACGATGGCGGCGGAGCGTTCGGGCGCGAACTCCGCCACGGCCTCGTAGGCCGCGTCCGTGTCGTTGATGTTGTTGTAGGAGAGCTGCTTGCCCTGCACCTGGCGGGCGGTGGCGACGCCCGGACGGCTCTCCGGGGTGCGGTAGAAGGCGGCGCTCTGGTGCGGGTTCTCGCCGTAGCGCATCACCTCGGCGATGGCGCCGCCGAGCGCCCGGACGGGCGGGGTCGCCTCGCCGAGCTCGCCGGCGAACCAGTTGGAGATCGCCGCGTCGTAGGCGGCCGTGCGCGCATAGGCCTTCTGGGCGAGGCGGCGGCGCAGGGCGAGCGTCACCGAGCCGTCATAAGCCGACAAGTCGTCGAGGACGGCGGCATAATCGGCGCCGTCGACCACCACGGCCACGTCGCCGTGGTTCTTGGCGGCCGCGCGGATCATGGCCGGGCCGCCGATGTCGATGTTCTCGATGCAGTCGTCGTAGGGCTTGCCGGCGGCCACCGTCGCCTCGAACGGGTAGAGGTTCACCACCAGGAGGTCGATGGGCTGGATGCCATGGGCGAGCATCGCGGCCTGGTGCTCGGGGTTCTCGCGGATGCCGAGCAGGCCGCCATGGACGGCGGGATGCAGGGTCTTCACGCGCCCGTCCATCATCTCGGGAAAGCCCGTGAGCTCGCTCACGTCCTTGACGGGCAGGCCCGCCTCGCTCAGGGCCTTGTGCGTGCCGCCGGTGGACACCAGCTCGATGCCGCGTTCGGAGAGCGCGCGGGCGAAGTCCACGAGACCCGACTTGTCGGATACGGAAAGCAGAGCGCGGGAGACGCGCTTCAGGTCGCTCGGCATGGCGGCCGCTCCATTCAAGGGAAGAGATGCGGGCGCGATACCACGGCAGACTCTTCATGGGAACCTGCCGCGGCTGCAAGGGTTGGATGCCGGGCCGTTATGGCGGCTCTTCGCGCTGGTGCCATCCCTCGGGCACGACCCCGCGGCAGGCCCAGGCCACCGCCGCGAAGGAGCGGGGGCCGTCCGGCTCGCCGGCCTCGTAGGCGGCGCGCAGGGCCCGCTCGAGGGCCGACCGCATGGCGGCGTCGAGCCCGGTCACGTATTTCCCGAGCGGACCCTCGCCCTCGGCATAGGGCGTCCAGAAATCCTCGAAGCCGAGATAGTCCATGCGGATCATCAGCGGCACCTCGGCGACGTCGGCGAGGCCGGCCTTCGTCCACAGCGCCCGCATCTCGCCGGATCCCGTCAGCGGCTTGTAATAGCTCTCGCGCCTGTGGGCGGCCGCGGAAGGGTCGAGCGCCGCGGCCGTGTCCCAGAACATGCGCTGATAGGGCATGCCGCCGTAGCTGTCCCACACCGCCGCCGCCACGACCCCGCCGGGCTTCGTCACGCGGCTCATCTCGCGCAGGGCCTGCTCCGATTCCGGCACGAAATGGAGCACGAGCAGCGCCAAGGTCCGGTCGAACGTGCGATCCTCGAAGGGAAGCGCGCAGACGTCGCCGCGCGCGATGGTGATCCGCGGGTCGGTGTTGCGCGCCCGGGCGGCCTCCGCATAGGTGTCGGAGAAGTCGATCCCGTCGATGCGGGCGATCTCGGCCACCTGAGGGATGGTGAAGGTCAGGCTGCCCGTGCCGCACCCGACATCGAGCACGCGCTCGCCTGCGTCGAGCCCGGCGAAGTCGAGAAAGGGTTTCGCCAGCCTCCGGCTCCAGCGGCCCATGAGCTGGTCGTAGGCCTCGGCACTCTTCGCATGGAACTTGGACGACATGCTTCGCTCCCGGGCTCGTCGGGGACATCGAACGCAACGCCGCGCCATTCTAGCAGACCGGCAGGCGGCGGCGTCAGTGCTCCTTCGGAGAATGGCCGCTGCCACGGATCCGCATTTACCTCCTTTGACCATTTGCCCGCGCAAGCGGGCTCCCGCCATGCTGCCCGGCGAAACGCGCAACGCAGACGCGGAGGGCAGCCATGAGCGATCTCGACAAGGGCATCACGCGGGCCGGCGAAGGCTACCGGGGCACGGCGTGGAACATCCTGGGCCAGCGTTACGTCCCGAAGGCCTCTTGCGCCTCGACCTTCGCGTTCGAGACCAACAGCGAGCCGGGGCAATACGTGCCTGTCCACATCCATCCCGGACAGGACGAGTTCATCCTGATGCTGGAGGGCGAGCTCGACCTGAAGCTCGACGGGGTCTGGAGCAAGGCGCGGGCGGGCGACCTCGTGCGCATGCCCCGGGGCGTCCCGCACGGCTATTTCAACAAGTCGGACGCGCCGGCCCGCGCCCTGTTCTGGGTCTCGCCCGCGGGCCGGCTGGAGGCCCTGTTCGACGCTCTGCACGACCAGACCGACATCCCGCGCGTGCTGGAGCTCTCCGCTGCGCACGAAGTCGATTTCCTGCCGCCGGAGGCCAACGAGTAACAGATCAGATCAGCTCGGGGGCCTGATCCGGGGGCTCGCCCGGGCTGAAGGTGCGGGCGAGGCGCTCGAAGCGCCAGCGCACGGTGGGCGTCTCGGCCGGACGGACCGTGAGCACGATCTGCTCCGTGCGCCGCATGCCCTCGGCGGTGGCCAGGAACACGCTGTCCTCGAGCTCCGCCTCGACCGGCGCGGCCGAGAACTGCCAGGCCTCGCGGTTGGGCAGGACCAGCATCACCACCCGGCCGCCCTGCGCGCGGCTCGCCCGGATGCCGGGCGCCAGATGGAAGCGGATGACGGCCTGCACGGTTCCGGCCCGGCCGCCGTCGCTGAAGAAGCTGTCCTCGCCCTCCAGCACGTTGCCCTTGGGGGCGAGCTGCCAGCGGCGCTCGTGGGTGATGCCGAAGCGGGCCTTGTACCCGTCATGGCTGGCGCTCAGCAGCTGGACGTGCTCGCGCTCGCTGCGCTCCGCCCGCACGTGCTCCGGCCCGCTGATGACCACCGGGCCCATGCGGCGCAGGACCCAGGCGGAGATCCGGCGCTGCAGCCAGTTGCCTTTCTTGTCGACGATCTGGCAGGACGACACGTCGTCGATGGACGCGGTGGAATGGGCCACCGTGGAGCGCGCGGCCTGGATGATCGCCGGGCCGGCGATGGTGGGCGTGCCGCAATTGACCACGATGCGCTGGACGGCGCTCGAGAACTCGAACGACAGGCAGCCGGCCGCCGCATCCTGGGACAGGGGCCGCGGCGGCGGCGCGCCCACGTCGGCCACGAGGAGCGAGCGCCCGGCCTCCAGGCGCTCGTAGCCGGAATGGGGCGCGTGATGGATCGGCTGGCTGCGCATGTCGTCGTAGGTGAGCAGCGTCGCCAGGTGATCGGCGGCGGTCACGCCCATGCCGTTGAAGTGGGACAGGGTGCCGTCCCCGTGCCGGAACAGGCGCACCATCGGCAGCATGCGGTCGACGGCATGGAGCAGCGCGTCCGGCGTATCGACCTCGCGGCTGGCGAACATCTGGCGCAGGGGCAGGAGATCGAAGAGCAGATCGACCATGATGCGCGGGTTGCGGCTCACATGTCCGCCGTCGGCCAGGATCTGGCGTTCGAGCTCGCGGGCGAGCAGGCGGCTCGCGCGCCTCAGGTTCCGGTCGAGGCCTTCGCAGCACAGGCCCGCATAGCAGAGCGCGATGCCGGCCATGAGCTGCTGGAACGGCAGGGCGCCCGACCGGACCTGGCGCTCCAGGGTGCGGACATGCTGGCCGATGATCTTGAGGAAGCGCTGGTAGAAGGCGTGGTCGGCGCCCTCCAGGATCAGGGGCGACTGGCTGATGAAGGACATGAGCCGGCGCGCGGTGATCTCCGGGCTGCACGCGATGCGCCGGTCGCCCAGCTTCGAGGTGACGAACTCGTCCACCAGGGAGCGGGCATTGGCCTGGGCGAGCGCCGTGCCGGCCGCCCGCAGGTGCCGCAGCCAGCCGAAGCCGTAGAGGGCCTCGGCCCAGGCGCGGCTCGGCGGCGTGAACGCGAAGGGCGAGCGCCCACTCGTCGTGATGGCGCGGCCGGAAAAGGCGAAGAAGCCGGAATAGATGTCAGTCGCGATGGTGGGATCCGCCGTGCGCAGGTCCTGCGGGGCGAAGAGCAGGCGCGTGGGCACCGGCGCGCTGGAGAGCCTGGACAGGCTCCAGACCGTGCTTTCGCGCATGGCGCGGCCTGCCTCGCGAGCGGCAAGCCTGTACACACGCCAGCGATCCGGCCCGAAATCCACCCGTGGCGCTCCTCTCATGCTGCTTGAATCCCAGTCAACTTAGGCGAGGAGTTCCTGCTGACTGGTTAACAACCGGTAAGAGATCGTTCACCCTGTTCACGAACCCCTGTGCACAAACCGTGCGACAAAGAAGCCGTCGAGGCCGCTGCGGTCGTGCTCGGACAGGGCCAGCTGGCTCGGCAGGGTGCGCAGGTCGCCCGCGGGCGTGAGGCATTCGGTCAGGCCCCCGATCTCGTCCGGCGCGACGGGGTTGCGGGCGAAGTCCGGGTGGCGGGCCAGAAAGCCCTCCGCCTGCCGCTCGCCTTCCTCGGCTTCGAGCGAGCAGGTGCAGTAGACCAGCCGACCGCCGGGCTTCAGGAGCGCCGCCGCCTTGTCGAGCAGGCGGCTCTGGAGCCCCGCGAGCTTGCGGATGTCCTCCTCGCTCTTGGTCCAGGCCACGTCCGGGTGGCGCCGGATGGTGCCGGTGGCCGAGCAGGGGGCATCGAGCAGGATGGCGTCGAAGGGGCCCGCCGTGAGCTTTTCCGCGTCGATGGCCCGGGTGTCCACCGTCAGATGCAGGCGGGCGAGGTTCTCCTCGAGGCGCTGAAGGCGCTTGGCCGAACGGTCGACCGCCAGCACCTCGGCCCCGGCGGCGGCCAATTGCGCGGTCTTGCCTCCGGGTGCCGCGCAGAGATCGGCGACGCGCTCGCCGGCCTTGGCCTGGAGCAGACGGGCCGGCAGGGCGGCGGCGGCATCCTGCACCCACCATTCACCGGCCTCGAAGCCGGGAAGATCGCGGATGGCCGTGCGCTCTTTGAGCCGGATGCTGCCGGTGGGCAGGAGCACGCCGCCGAGGCGCTCGGCCCAGGCCTGCGGGTCGCCTTTCACGGTCAGGTCCACGGAGGCCAGCGACCGGTGCGCCTGCGCGATCCGGGTGGCGAGCGGCTCGCCGTATTGCGCGATCCAGCGCTCCTCGAGCCAGGTCGGCGTGTCGAGCCAGGGATCGTCCTGGGCGAGGATCTGCTCGCGCTCGCGGGCGACGCGGCGCAGGACCGCGTTGATGAAGCCGCCCGCGTGATGGAGCTTGGGGTCGCTCTGGGCGATCTCGACCGCGCTGTCGACGGCGGCATGGTCGGGCACGTCGAGGAAGAGGATCTGCGCGGCCCCGACGGCGAGAAGATGCATCAGGCGCTCGTCCTTGGGCGGCTTGTTGAGCCGTTCGCGCAGGGCGTGGCCGAGCGTCCCGAGGCGCCGGAAGGTCACGATCGCGATGGCGCGGGCGAGCGCCTCGTCGCGGGGCGAGAGCTTGTCTGCACGGAGAAGCTCCTCCATCACGTCGTCGAGCGGCACGCGCCGCTTCAGGGTCTCCGTCACCGCCTGCCAGGCGAGGCGGCGCGGTCCGAGGCCCGCCTGTTCGTCCGATTGAGTCAAAATGCTATCCCCAAGGCAATCTAGCCCCATGGCCCCCGGCGGGTGCCGGGCGAGCCTGTGCTTGAACCCCCGAGGGATCCCCAGGGGCTCGATGAACTCTGCGCGACGAAGCCGGGCTGCGCCGATGCGCCCATCTCCTGGGCCAAAGCCTGCAGGGCCGCAATCCGGTTTTCCGTCGCGGGATGGGTCGAGAACAGGTTGTCCACGCCCTGACCCGAAAGCGGGTTGATGATGAACAGCGAGGCGGTCGCGGGGCGCCGCTCCGCGTCCGGGTTGGGAATGTGCGCTACGCCGCCCGCGATGCGCGCCAGCGCCGAGGCAAGCGCCAGGGGCTGACCGCAGATCTGCGCGCCCATCCGGTCGGCGTCGTATTCCCGCGAGCGGCTGATCGCCATCTGGATGATCATGGCGGCGATCGGGGCGAGCAGCGCGGTGGCGAGCATCACGATGGGGTTCGGCCGCTCGTCGCCCCGGCCGCCGAAGAGAAAGCCGAACTGCGCCAGGGTCGCGATGGCGCCCGCGATGGTCGCGCTCACCGTCATGATGAGCGTGTCGCGGTTCCTGATATGGGCGAGCTCGTGCGCCATCACGCCCGCCACCTCGTCGCGGGACAGCATGTGCAGGAGCCCGGTGGTGGCGGCCACCGCGGCATTCTCCGGGTTGCGCCCGGTCGCGAAGGCGTTGGGCTGCGGGTTGTCGACGAGATAGACCCGCGGCATGGGAAGCCCGGCGCGCTGAGCGAGGTCGCGCACCATGTGGACGAGCTCGGGCGCCGTGCGCTCGTCCACCTCGACCGCGTGGTGGGCCGCGAGCGCCAGGCGGTCCGAGTTCCAGTAGGCGAACAGGTTGGTCGCGAGGCCGAGGCCCAGGGCGATCATCATGCCGGTCCCGCCGCCGAGGAAATAGCCGACGACGCCGAACAGGGCCATCAGGCCCGCCAGCAGCATTCCGGTCTTGACGGTGTTCATCGGGGTCTCCACCTCGTGGTCAACGACATCGCATCCGCTGACCCCTATGTGGGAACGGTCCAGCTCCCTCCCAAGAGGAGCGGGATTCTGGCATAAGGCCCCTCATGATCACGAACGACAATACTCCCCCGATCGACCCCATCGAGGGCGCCGCCCCCGGCAAGACCCTTTCACCCGCCGCGCGGCGGGCCCTGGAGGAAGCCGCGCAGCGGCGCCTCGACATCGACGCCCGCGCGGCCGAGATCGCCAAGCAGAAGGAGCTCCAGGGCCGCGGCGGCCTCGAGCCCGTCCGCTACGAGGATTGGGAAGTGAAGGGTTTAGCGAGCGATTTTTGAGGCATCTCCTCCCGGCTCCACAAGGAGGCGGTTCCGGGCGCCTGCCTTTACTCCCGCGGTGCATGCACATATCGTATGCGCATGTGATTTCCGAAGGTGCCGCCATGTCCAAGCCCCTTGGAGCCGCCAGGGACCGCCGCCCGACCAACGTCACCCTCCCGGTCGAGCTCGTGGCCGAGGCGAAGGCTCTCAACATCAACGTATCCCAGGCCTGCGAAAGCGGATTGGCCCGCTCAGTGGCGCAGGCCCGGCAGGCTCGCTGGCTCGCGGACAACAGGGATGCCATCGAGGCCTATAACCGGATGGTCGAGCGGGACGAACTGCCTTTGGACCAGTTCCGGCAGTTCTGATGGGCCAGTTCGACGTCTATGCCGGCATCGGCCGGTCGAACCGGCTCGTGGTCGATCTGCAATCCGACATCCTGGACCCACTCGCCACCCGCATCGTCGCGCCCCTGTTCCAGCGCGACGAAGCTCCGATCCTCACCGACCTGACCCCGCAGGTCCGCCTCGACGGGCAGGATCTCGTCGTGATGATCCCGCTTCTGGCCTCCGTTCCCGTCCGCGAGCTGCAGCGCCCCGTGGGCTCCATCGCGTCCGACCAGGACGCCGTCAAGCGGGCGCTCGATGTTCTGTTCCTGGGCTTCTGACCGCGCCGGGACAAAGGAAGCGAAAAAAGTTCTCGCCCCATGTCACATCGGGCATCATCGTCTCGTCTTAGCATCGTCAGCAACACGACAGACGAAGGACCAAGACGATGAAAGCCCGGTTGATCCCCTACGACGTCGCTCCCGGCGCCCTGAAGCCGATGATCGAGCTGGAAAAGACCCTCAAGAACAGCGGCCTGGAGCACGGCCTGATCGAGCTGGTGAAGACCCGCGCCTCGCAGATCAACGGCTGCGCCTACTGCATCCACATGCACACCAAGGATGCCCGCTCGGCCGGCGAGGCCGAGGAGCGGCTCTACCTTCTGAACGCCTGGCGCGAATCCCCCCTCTACAGCGAGCGTGAGCGCGCCGCGCTCGCCTGGACCGAGGCCCTGACGCTCGTGGCCGAGACCCATGCGCCCGACGAGGATTACGCGGAGCTGAGCCGGCACTTCACCCCGGCCGAGCAGGTCAACCTGACCCTGCTGATCGGCGCCATCAACGCCTGGAACCGCCTGGCCATCGGGTTCCGGTCCGTCCATCCGGTCGAGGCGAAAAGTGCGGCCGCCTGACGGCACCGCGGCGGATCAGTTCCAGCCCCTCAGGCCGGGGCTGGTCCGTCTCGCCTACCGCATGCTCGGCTCGATCGCGGAAGCCGAGGACGTGGTGCAGGAGGCCTATATCCGCTGGCACCAGGCGGACCGCTCGTCCGTGCGCGAGCCCGGGGCCTTCCTGTCGAAGACGGTGACGCGCCTGTGCCTCGACATCCTCAAGTCGGCCCGGGTGAAGCGCGAGACCTATATCGGGCCCTGGCTGCCCGAGCCGGTCCTGGACCAGGACCAGGAGGACGCCATGAGCGAGGATCTGTCGCTCACTCTCATGATGGCCCTGGAGCGGCTTTCGCCCCTGGAGCGCGCGGCCTTCCTCCTGCACGACGTGTTCGGGCTCGGCTTCGACGAGGTCTCCGCCACCCTCGACCGGGATCCCGCGGCCTGCCGCCAGCTCGCCGCACGGGCGCGCAAGAACGTGCGCGCCGACCGGCCGCGCTACGCCATCGACCGGGAGGAGGGCGAGCGCATGACCGATGCGTTCTTCGCCGCCTCGCGCAGCGGCGACGTGACCGCGCTGCGCACCCTCCTGGCGGAGAACGTGGTGGCCTATACGGATGGCGGCGGCATCCGCAATGCGGCCCTCAACCCGCTCTTCGGCCTGCGCCGGGTGGCGGGTCTGTTCCTGGGCATCGCGCGCAAGACCGGGGGCGGACGGCCGCCGATCCTCTACAGGGGGCTGATCAACGGATTGCCCGGCATCGTCACCCTCGAGCCGGACGGCCTGGTCCAGACCACGACCCTCGACATCGAGGACGGCCGTATCGTCGGGGTCTACATCGTGCGAAACCCGGAAAAGCTAGGACACCTGTCCGGCCTGGCGAGCTGAACCTCGAGGGCATGCGGGCCCGGCGAAAGCCCCGGTTGTCCGCACGCCGCCCTCCCGCTACCCTGCCGGCCAAAGGGGAAGGCTCATGGCTGGGGCGGGCGAGACGGCGCGATTGGGGATGTTCCGGGATCTGTTGGGCGACGCGCACCGCGCGCTCGACCTCCCGTTCGGGTTCGAATTGTGGGACGGCTCCACGATTCCCGCCGACCTGCCGTCCTACGCCATGCGGCTCGTCATCCGGCGCGAGAGCGTGGTGGCGGCCCTGATGCGCCGGCCCAATCTCGACACGGCGCTCAACGCCTATGTGGCCGGGCTCCTCGACCTCAAGAACGGCACGATCTTCGACCTCGCCGCCCAGCGCCCGCAGAAGGTGGGACGGCGCCTGAAGGCCGTGAGCAAGCTGAAGGCTCTGAAGGTCGCCTATCACTTCCTGCGCGCGCCCGCCGACATGCCGCGCCCGCTCGACCGTGTCGAAGACAAGCCGGATGCCCGTGACGGCAAGCCTCAGACCAACAAGCGCAACGTTGCCTACCATTACGACGTGTCGAACGCGTTCTACCGGCTCTTCCTCGACCCGGAGATGGTCTATACCTGCGCGTATTTCCAGCCGGACTGGCACGACGACCTCGCCCGCGCGCAGCGGGACAAGCTCGACATGATCTGCCGCAAGCTGCGGCTCAGACCCGGCGAGCGCCTGCTCGACATCGGCTGCGGCTGGGGCGCCCTCATCTGCCACGCGGCGCAGCATTACGGCGTCAAGGCCACCGGCGTGACGCTCGCCGAGGAGCAGGCGGCGCTGGCCAGGGAGAAGATCGCCCGGCTCGGCCTGCAGGACCGGGTCGAGGTTCTGCTGCAGGATTTCACGCAGATCGAGGGTGAGTTCGACAAGATTTCCTCCATCGGCATGTTCGAGCAGGTGGGGATCGCCAACTATCCCGGCTATTTCAGCGCCGTGCATCGGCTGCTGCGCCCGCGCGGGCTCTATCTGCATCACACCATCGCCCGGCGCGCCAAGCGCAGCGACAAGGCGTTCCAAAAGCTCAAGCCCGAATACAAGGCGCTGACCCGCTACATCTTCCCCGGCGGAGAGCTCGATCACCTGGGCATGTCGATCGCCAATCTCGAACGCTACGGCTTCGAGGTGCACGATGTGGAAGCCTGGCGCGAGCATTACCAGCGCACCACGCGCCTGTGGTGGGACAGCCTGGCCGCCCGCCGCCAGGAGGCCGAGGCTCTCGTCGGGCCGGAGAAGACCCGCATGTGGCTGCTCTATCTCGCCGGCTGCTCGCTCGCCTTCGAACGCGCGGCCGTGGGCGTGAACCAGACGCTCGCCTCCAAGCGCACCCGCGGGCCGTCGGGCCTGCCGTCGAGCCGGGCGGATCTGTATCAGCCGCTGTAGTCGGACCCCCTTCCCGTCATGGCCGGGCTTGTCCCGGCCATCCCGATCGTCTTGAGCATCGCGCCCTTCCGACCGGGATCACCGGCACAAGGCCGGTGATGACGTGGAGGCTCGGGAATGTCACTACGGCACCACCACCACCCGGGTGCCGACGCTCACCTGGTCGTAGAGATCGACGATGTCCTCGTTGAGCATGCGGATGCAGCCATAGGACGCGTAGGTGCCGATGGAGCCCGGGCGGTTGGTGCCGTGGATGGCGTATTCGTCGAGGTCGAGGGTGAGCGCCCTGGCCCCCATGGGGTTGTTTGGGGCGCCGCCGGGGATCACGTCGGGCAGGCGGGGATTGTCGCGCTTGACCTCGTCCGGCGGCGACCAGGCGGGCCGAACGTATTTGCCGTCGATCCGGGCCTCGCCGAACCATTGCTTGCCGGGCTTGCCCACCGCCACCCGGTAGCGCAGGGCCGTGCCGTCGCCGCGCACGTAATAGAGCTTCCGCTCGGCCGTCCGGATCACGACGGTTCCGGGCGAGACCCGCCCCTCGAAGGGCACGACCTCGCGGGCGGAGGCGGCCGTGGCCGTCACGGTGAGGCCGGCCAGGGCGGCGATGGCGAAGGCGGCGCGGATGCTCATGTCTCGAACCCTCCCGGGAAACCGTGAGGGTGAGACGCGAAAGATAAGGCTAAGGTTCCCGCGCGGTCCGCCGGAGCCTGCTCAGATCCCCCCGCTCAGATCACCGGGTCCCAGGCCAGCATGCGCTCGCGCGGGTCGTGCGATCCCGGGTGCGGATGGCGGCTCGTCATGCGGGCGTGCAGCCGCTTCACAATGCGGCTCGCCGTGGTGAGGCACAGGAAGGGCAGGATCGCGTGGACCAGGGCCGCGAGGCCGGCCATGAGCAGGGGGCCGGCGAAGCTGAGCGCGACGGCCATGTGCTCGAAATAGCTTTCGCCGACGGAGTCCGGATGTTCGGTGAACAGGCGCTTCAGGGACATGGCATGGACTCCGGACGGGCTCCTGGATGAACGAGCCAGAAGCCTACGCCCGGACCGGAGGGAGCTCAACGGCCTTGCTGCCGCCAAGCTGTGCGCTCCGTCACGCGGCGAACATCGGACGAGCCATGGCCCAAACTCATGGCCGGGCCAATGACCCGGCCATGATGCCGGCGAGGCTCACGCGGCCTGCGTGCGCTTGTTCTGCCGGTTGGTGATCAGGTCGTCCACCACGGCCGGGTCGGCGAGCGTCGAGGTGTCACCGAGCGCGCCGAACTCGTCCTCGGCGATCTTGCGCAGGATGCGCCGCATGATCTTGCCCGAGCGGGTCTTGGGCAGGCCAGGGGCGAACTGGATCAGGTCGGGCGACGCGATCGGGCCGATTTCCTTGCGCACCCAGGCGACGAGCTCCTTGCGCAGCTCCTCGGACGGCTCCTCGCCGGCCATCAGGGTCACGTAGGCGTAGATGCCCTGGCCCTTGATGTCGTGCGGGTAGCCCACCACGGCGGCCTCGGACACCTTCGGGTGCGCCACCAGCGCCGACTCGACTTCCGCCGTGCCCATGCGGTGCCCGGACACGTTGATCACGTCGTCCACGCGGCCGGTGATCCAGTAATAGCCGTCCTGGTCGCGCCGGCAGCCGTCACCCGTGAAGTACTTGCCCGGATAGGTGGAGAAATAGGTTTGCACGAAGCGCTCGTGGTCGCCATAGACCGTGCGCATCTGGCCGGGCCAGGAATCGGCGATCACCAGGTTGCCCTCGGTGGCGCCCTCCAGAACCTTGCCGTCCGCATCGACGATCTGCGGCTTCACGCCGAAGAAGGGCCGGGTGGCCGAGCCGGGCTTGAGCTTGGTCGCGCCGGGCAGCGGCGTGATCAGGATGCCGCCGGTCTCGGTCTGCCACCAGGTATCGACGATCGGGCAGCGGCCGTCGCCGACCACCCGGTGGTACCATTCCCAGGCTTCCGGGTTGATCGGCTCGCCGACCGAGCCCAGCAGGCGCAGCGATTTGCGCGAGGTCGTCTTCACCGGCTCCTCGCCGGCCTGCATGAGCGAGCGGATCGCGGTCGGGGCGGTGTAGAAGATGTTGACCTGGTGCTTGTCGATCACGTCCCAGAACCGGGAGATCGTCGGATAGGTGGGCACGCCCTCGAACATCAGCGTGGTGGCGCCGTTCGCCAGCGGCCCGTACAGGATGTAGGAATGGCCCGTGACCCAGCCCACGTCGGCCGTGCACCAGTAGATGTCGCCGTCGTGGTAGTCGAACACGTATTGGTGCGTCATCGCCGCATAGACGAGATAGCCGCCCGTGGTGTGCAGCACGCCCTTCGGGGTTCCGGTGCTCCCCGACGTGTAGAGGATGAACAGCGGATCCTCGGCATTCATCTCCTCAACGGGGCACTCGTCGGAGACGAGTTCGGCCGCCTCGTCGTAGTACACGTCCCGGCCCGGCACCATGTTGACCGCCGAGCCCGTGCGGCGCACCACCAGCACGTGGTCGACCACGCCCGCGCCGACGCGCTCGATGGCCGCGTCCACATTCACCTTGAGCGGCACCTTGCGGCCGCCGCGCAGGCCCTCGTCGGCCGTGACGATGAAGGCGGACTTGGCGTCCTGGATGCGGCTCGCCAGCGAATCGGGCGAGAAGCCGCCGAACACCACGGAATGGATGGCGCCGAGCCGCGCGCAGGCGAGCATCGCGTAGGCGGCCTCCGGGATCATCGGCATGTAGATCGTGACGCGATCGCCCTTCTCCACGCCGCGGTTGCGCATGATGTTGGCCATGCGGCAGACCTGCGCGTGCAGCTCGCGGTAGGTGATCTTCTTCGACTCGGAGGGATCGTCGCCCTCCCAGATGATCGCGACCTGGTCGCCGCGGGTGTGGAGGTGCCGGTCGACGCAGTTATAGGCCACGTTGGTGACCCCGTCCTCGAACCAGCGGATCGCCACATTGTCGGGGCCGAAATTGGTGTTCTTGATCCGGGTCGGCGCCTTGAACCAGTCGATGCGCTTCGCCTCCTCGGCCCAGAAGCCCTCCGGATCCCGGATCGAGGCCTCGTACTTGGCCCGGTAGCCCGCGTCGTCCAGATAGGCGCGGTGGGTCCACTCGGCCGGCACGTCGTAGATCTTCTCGTCCATGGCGCTTCTCCCGAACGCATCCTCGATGGAATTAGCGCTAGGTTTACGGAAGAAGAGAGGGGTCGGGCAAGCGGGGCCGGGATCGGACTTTGGTCGCTGCCCCTTGGCGGACGGGGCGAAAACGATCCGGCCTGCGTGATCAACAGAGGTTGATCCGGCGATCCGGGGTAGGATCGCGTCATGCCCGACCCTCAGACAGACTTCGCCAGGATCCAGGAGCGCATCGTCGAGGCCGATCTGCGGATCTCCGCGCAGATCGCCCGGATCGAGCGGATGATCGAGACGGGCCGCGACACGATCGAAGCCCAGGACCTGCTCGGGCAGCTGGAGGCTCTCGTGGAGCAGTGGCACGTCCGGCGAAGGATCATCCTGGATGACGTCGCCACGGCCGGAGCTCGGCCACAAGAGTCGGCCTGTAACCCTACGTTTCCGCTCCAGACACCTGGATGGGCGCGATCTGGAGGGCCTTTTGCTCCTCGGCCGTCGCCAGGGCATCCATGTGCTGCGCGTATTCCAGAAGCTGTCGCCTGGCATCGTTCAACGAGATCCAGGCGGCCATTTCCCGGGCGTCGTGAGCGCGCCTGCGGTAATCCGCGGCCTGATCGAATGGAAACGCTCGCACTGCCTACCCCCGTGCCCGCCGACGAGCCTTAACGATCGGCGACCATCTTTGTTCACGCGTCCCGATCATTGGATCTGAATCGCCCCGCTTGGACTTTCGCCCGATGAGCCCCATATATCCGTCATCACCGGCCGGTCACGAATCCGTAGGCGCCGGTGGCTGAGAGAGACGTGCGCTCCCGCCTGCAGGGCCGAGGAGCGCCGTCATGGCCGACAATTCCCAAGATGGACTGCCCCAAGATCGAATTCCGTCCGTCATGTACGACGCCGCGCTTCTTCGCATGTCGTGGGACGCCATAGCGCGGGCCAAGAAGCTGCTGGATCAAACCCAGCCGCTCGTGGACCGGATCACGGGCGGTTCCCTGATCGGCGCGCGCGCCCTTGACCGGGATGAAGGCGGGCCGCCCGGGGACGTGCAACTGACGCCCGATGAATGACCTCGAGTTGGAAGAACGTTTCGAAACCTGCGCTCAGGGAAGCCGTCGCGCCAGCCCGCTCCGGGTGGAGCATCAGCAACGCTTGCAGCGCTGCCGCAGGCAGATAGCCCTGGCGCGCGCGCTTCTGGCGCAGCCCGTCTACCCCTACGATTCCATGGCACCCCACGACCCGTTCGACCTCAGGGGCGCGAAGGCCAAAGAGAGAGCCTAGATCGCATCCCTGGCCTGGGCTTCCGGCCATGACGGGAAAGGGCAGCGCGAACCGGACGTTCGCCCTGCCCCGTCATCACCGGCCTTGTGCCGGTGATCCCGCTTGCTTGAAGCACCGCGCCTTTCAATATCGGGATGGCCGGGACAGGCCCGGCCATGACGGGAGAGGACGACAGGCAGCCCCTCACACGCCGCCCATCCGGCAGATGATCGCCCATTCCTCGTCGGTGACCGGCTGCACCGAGAGGCGGGAATTGTTGACCAGGATCATCGTGTCGAGGCCGGGCTCCTTCTTGATCGCCTCGAGGGTGACCGGGCGCTTGAAGGGTTTGACCGCCTTGATGTCGACCATGCCGAACCGGCCCGTCTCGTCCGTGTGGTCCGGGTAGTATTCCCGGATCACCTCGACGATCCCGACCACCGCCTTGCCCTCGTTGGAATGGTAGAAGAAGCCCTGCTCGCCCTTTTTCATGGCCATCAGGTTCTGCTTGGCCACGTGGTTGCGCACCCCGTTCCAGTGCGTGCCTTTCGCCCCCTCGGCGACCTGGCTGTCCCAGGACCAGACGGAGGGTTCGGACTTGTAGAGCCAATGGGCCATCGACGCTTACTCTTAGTGTTCGGATTTGACGGGACGGTTCATGAGCGCATCGACCGCCTGATCGAGACTCCATGCGCCGGACAGGACCTGCTCGACGGCCTCCGCGATCGGCATATCGATGGTCTTTGCCCGCGCCAGCGCCACGAGGGCGCTCGCGGTCGCGGCGCCCTCCACCAGCTTGCCGCCGGCGGCCTCGGCGACGCTCATGCCCTGGCCGAGGCGCTGGCCGAAGGCGAAGTTGCGGGAATGGGCGGACGAGCAGGTGAGCACCAGATCGCCCAGGCCCGACAGCCCCATCAGGGTTTCCGGGTCGCCGCCATAGGCGCGGGCGAAGCGCAGGAGCTCGGCGAAGCCGCGGGCGATCAGCGCCGCCTTGGCGCTCTCGCCCAGGCCCCGGCCGGCCACGGCCCCGCACGCGATGGCGAGCACGTTCTTGGCCGCGCCTCCGATCTCGACGCCGCGCACGTCGCCCCGGTGATAGACGCGCAGGGTCGGGCCGGACAGGGCGGTCGCGAGGTCTTGCGCGAGGGCCGCGTCCCGGCAGGCGAGCGTCACGGCGGTGGGCAGGCCGCGGGCCACGTCGTCGGCGAAGCTCGGGCCCGAGAGCACGCCCACGGGCGCCCCGGGGCGCACCTCCTCGACCACGTCGCAGAGAAAGGATCCGCTCGCGCGCTCGATCCCCTTGGCGCAGAGCACCAGCGGGGTCGCCCGCGGCAGCGCGCCGGCGAGCGCCGCGCTCATCTCGCGCGTGGTCTGCGCCGGCGTGACGAGGAGAACGGCCCGGACGCCGGCCAGATCGGCGAGGGCCGCGGTCGGGCGGATGCGCTCGTGCAGCGCCACGCCGGGCAGGAAGCGCTCGTTGGCGCGCGTCGCCGCCAGGGCCGCCGCGTGCTCGGGCGAGCGCATCCAGAGCACCACGTCGTTGCCGGCATTGGCCGCCGCATTGGCGAGCGCCGTCCCCCAGGCGCCCGCGCCGGCGATGCCGATGGTGGGGGCCTGCCCGGCCATGTCAGGCCTTCGCCCCGGCCTCGTCGCGGCTCGTGTCGAGGGGCCAGCGGGCGCGGGCCGGGGCCGCGATGTCGTCGATGAGGCCGAGCCGCATGCGCTCCAGGCCGGCCCAGGCGATCATGGCGCCGTTGTCGCCGCACAGGGCCAGCGGCGGGGCGACGAGCTTGAGTCCGGCCTCCACGGCGAGCCGCTGCAGGCCCTGGCGCATGCCCTGGTTGGCCGCGACGCCGCCCGCCACCACGAGGGCGGTCGGGTGGCCGGCGATGTCCCGGAAGGCGCGCAGGCCCACGCGGGTGCGGTCGACCACCACGTCCACGATGGCGGCCTGGAAGCCGGCGCAGAGATCGGCGATGTCGCTGGCGGTGAGCGGGGCGATCCTCTCCGCCTCGATGCGCACGGCGGTCTTGAGCCCCGACAGGGAGAAATTGGGTTCCGCCCGGCCCTGCATGGGGCGCGGGAACGAGAAGCGCTCCGGATTGCCCTTCAGGGCCTCCTGCTCCACGTGCGGGCCGCCCGGATAGGGCAGGCCCAGCATCTTGGCGACCTTGTCGAAGGCCTCGCCGATGGCGTCGTCGATGGTGGTGCCGAGGCGCACGTAGTCGCCGACGCCGCGCACCGCCACGAGCTGGGTGTGGCCCCCGGAGGCGAGCAGCAGCAGGTAGGGGAAGCCGATGCCGTCGGTGAGCCGCGCGGTGAGCGCGTGGGCCTCCAGGTGGTTCACCGCCATCAGGGGCTTGCGGGTCACGAGCGAGATCGCCTTGGCGGTGGTCAGCCCCACGAGCACGCCGCCGATCAGCCCGGGGCCCGCCGCCACCGCGATGCCGTCGACGTCCTTCACGGAGCAGTTGGCGCTTTTCAGCGCCCGGGCCACGAGCCGGTCGATCACCTCCACATGGGCGCGGGCGGCGATCTCCGGCACGACGCCGCCGTAGCGGGCATGCTCGGCGATCTGGCTCAGCACCTCGTTGGAGAGGATCTCGCCGCGTCCGTCGAAGCCGATTCCGACCACGGCGGCCGCGGTCTCGTCGCAGGTGGTCTCGATGCCAAGGATGCGCATGGGCGGGGCTGCTCAATTCCGGTGTTGTCCGGGCTTCCGGCCCGGCGCTCCTCCCCCTATAGTCCGCCGCGCCGCATCAAATCAAACCCGATCGTTCAAGACAGGAGACCTCAGGCAGAATGGCCTCTTCACCCACCCTGGTCATCGGTACGCGAGGCAGCCCCCTGGCGCTCGCCCAGGCCCACGAGACGCAAGACAGGCTGGTCGCTGCCCATGGTTCAACCGGGGCCGGCTGGACCGTGGAGCACCTGCCCCTGTCGATCATCAAGACCACGGGCGACGCCATCCAGGACCGGCCCCTGTCGGAGGCCGGCGGCAAGGGGCTGTTCACCAAGGAGCTCGACATCGCGCTCCTCGAGGGCTCCATCGATCTCGCGGTCCATTCCGCCAAGGACCTGCCGACGGCCCTGCCGGAAGGCATCGCCATCGCGGGCTTCCTGCCGCGCGAGGACGTGCGCGACGCCTTCATCAGCCACCGCTTCCGGAGCCTGGACGATCTGCCGCGCGGCGCCGTGGTGGGCTCCGCGTCGCTGCGGCGGCAGGCTCAGGTCCGCCGCCTGCGGCCCGACCTTCAGGTGACACTCTTGCGCGGCAACGTGCAGACGCGGTTGGCGAAACTTGAACGCGGCGAGGTCGACGCGACCCTGCTCGCCATGGCGGGCCTGCGCCGGCTCGGGCTCACCGGCCACGTGACCACCGTGCTCGAGACGGACGACTTCCTCCCGGCCGTGGGGCAGGGGGCCATCGCGGTGGCGATCCGGGCCGAGGACGAGCGGGTGCGGCAGGCGCTGGCCCCCATCCTCGACGGGCCGACCGGCCAGGCGCTCGCCGCCGAGCGGGCCTTTCTCACCATCCTCGACGGCTCCTGCCGCACCCCGATCGCCGGCCATGCCCGGCTCATCGGGCCCGAACTCGAGATCCGCGGCCTCGTGCTGCGTCCCGACGGCTCGGAGAGCCTGGAGGCCGTGCGCCGCGGCGCGCCGGAGGATGCGGCGGCCCTCGGGCGCGAGGCCGGGGCGGAGCTGCGCGCCCGCATGCCGGCCGATTTCCTGAAAGCCTGATGCAGGTCCTCGTCACCCGATCGCCCGAGGATGCCGGGCGCACGGCGGAGAAGCTCGCCGCCCTGGGCCATGCAGCCTGCCTCGCCCCCGTTACCCGGATCATCCCGACCGGCGACCCCGAGCCGGACGCGCTCTGGGACGGGCTCATCGTGACCAGCGCCCACGCGGCCGATGCCCTGACGGGCCTCGACCGGGACAGGCCCGTCTTCGCCGTCGGGGCGCGCACGGCCGATGCGGTGCGGGCTCAGGGCTTCGCCCGCGTGTCCGTGGCGGACGGGGACGCGGTGTCGCTGGCGCGGCTGATTCGCGAAACCCTGCCGCCGGGCCTCGTTCTGCTCCACGTGACCGGCCGCCACCACAAGGACGAGCCGGCCGCCTCGCTCCACGCGGGCGGATTTCGCGTCCTGTCCTGGGAGGCCTACGAGGCGAAGGCGGTCGAGACGCTGCCCGAAGCCGCCGCCGCGGCCCTGCGCACTGGCCAAATCGGCGCCGCGCTCCATTATTCACGGCGGAGCGCGGATCTCGTCGTCCGGCTGGCCGAGGAGGCGGGACTGGCTTCGAACCTCCGGGCCGTTTCCCATCTCTGCCTGTCGGCCGACGTGGCCGCGCCCCTCGCGGCCGCCGGCGCGGCGACACGCGTGGCCGGGGACCCGTCCGAGGACGCGCTTCTCGGTCTCCTCGGTCCGCCTCCGCCGCATCGCCGGTGATGCTGCCGTTGGGAAGCTTTGCCATACGAGGAGGATCGTGGTCCGATGGGCCCGCCCGTTTTCGAGGATCGTACCGCCAGGAGGACCAAACGAGGGAACGAAACGCTCCGCCCAAGCTTGCCTCAATTGCCTTTCATACTGACCATTCGAAGATCTCGCGCCTGAAGCGACCCCTGCAAGACCCATGCAAGAGTGACCCGTGACCGATTCATCTGATCCCCGACGTCCGAAATCGTCCCGCAAGAAGCCTTCGCGCGAGCCGGCGACCCTCGACCTGAAGGCGACCGTGATCGACGACGGCATAGCCCATGCCGGTGCCGCCCGGGATACGGTCGGGCCGGACACTCTCGGACCAGACACTCTTGGTCCCGAGACCCTTGGTCCCGGCACCCTTGTCCCGGAATCCCCCGCCGCGGAGACCCCCGTCGGGGAGGGAGCCTCCGAGACGACGATTGCCGCAGGCGCGGCCCCGGAGGTGATTCTCGACGACACCATCCCGAGCGGCAGCACGCCTCCGGCCGAGGATGTGGTGGCCTCGCCGGAGGCCACGCTCGATTCGGGAGCCGGCACCGATACGCTCCCCGCCGGAGCCTCCGTCGAGGAGCCCTGGAAGCCGGATACCAGGTTGTCTGAAAGCTCCTTCCAGGAATCTCCCAGTCAGGAATCTCCCACGCCCCAGGAATCTTCCGCGGCGCGGGGGCAGGACGATGCCGTGCCTCCTCCCCAGGCTGCTCCGGAGCGGCGCAGCTCCGCCGGCGCTCTCCTCGGTTCGGGGCTGCTCGGCGGCCTGATCGGAGCGGGCCTCCTCTACGGATTGCAGGCCTGGCAGGGCTCTCCCGCTCAGGACGACCCGCGGCTCGCGCAACTGGAGCAGCGGGTGAACGCCCTGCGGCAGCAGCCGGCCCCGTCCGGACAGCCCCAGGCCGCCACGCAGGCGCTGGAGGGCCGCCTTCAGGCGCTCGAAACCGCCCGAGGCGATCTGGATCAGCGGCTCCAGGCCATTCAGGACACGGCCCAGCAGGCGGCGAGCCAGGCGCAGGAGGCCTTGAACCGCCCCGCGCCCGAGGCTCCGCAGCCGGCGCCGCAGAACGAGGCCGCGCTTGCCGATCTGGGGAACCGCCTGTCGGCCCTCGACGAGCAGGTCCGGGCGAACGCCCAGGCGGCGACCGATGCCGCGACCAAGGCCGCGACCGCCACGCAGGAGCTCGACCGCCGCATCGCGGACCTGGACCGGCGCCTCGCCGACCAGGACCGTCGGTTCGGCGAGGCCGAGAGGCGTTTCTCCGAGACGGATCGCCGCTTCACGGACACCGACCGGCGGTTCGCCGAACAGGAGCAGCGTCTTGCGGCCCTGTCCCAGCAGGCGGCGCAGAACGCCCGCACCGCGGAGGCGGCCGGCCAATCCGGGACCAAGGTCGTGCTCGCCGGGCGCCTGAACGACGCGCTGACGAGCGGGACGCCCTATGCGGACGTGCTCGACAGCGTCAGGAAGGCCGGAGCCGACGCGAGCCGCGTGGCGCCCCTGGAGCCCTTCGCCCAGCAGGGGGCACCGACCGCGGAGACGCTCACCCGCAGCTTCGAGCCGGTCGAGACGGCGATCCTGCGCGAGAACCGCGGCCCGGCCGAGGGCTGGACCGACCGGTTGCTGCGCATGGCCGACCGGGTGGTAACGGTCAGGCCCGTGAACGACCCGGGCTCCGCGGGCGTTCCGGGCCTCGTCGCCCGCATCCGGCAAGCTCTGGAGCACGGCGACGTGGCGGAGGCCGCCGCCTCCTGGGAGGCCCTGCCCGAGCCGTCGCGGCGGCTCTCCGAGGACTGGGGCCGGCAGGTCAAGGCGGTCGCCGAGGCGCGCCAGGCCGCGCAGGCGATCAGCTCCGACGCCCTCGCCACCCTCAACCGTACGACGCAATAAAAGGATCTGCCCCGCATGTGGCGCGCTCTCGTTTTCATCGGACTTCTCTGCGTCGCGGCCTTCGGCGCGGTCTGGCTGGCCGACCGGCCGGGCACGGTCCTGATCACCTTCGGCGGCTATGAAATCCAGATGTCGGTGGCGGTGGCTGCGATCGCCCTGGCCGGCCTCGCCCTGGCCCTGGCGCTGCTCTGGTCCCTGGTCACCGGCCTCATCCAGCTGCCGACCCGCCTGACCTTCGCGTCGCGGGCGCGCCGCCGCTCCCGTGGCTATCAGGCCGTTTCGCGAGGGATGGTGGCGGTCGGCGCCGGCGACACCATCGCGGCCCGCCGCTACGCCAACGAGGCCGAGCGCCTGCTGGGCAAGGAGCCCCTGACGCTCCTGCTCAAGGCGCAGGCCGCCCAGGTGTCCGGCAACCGGGAGGTCGCCGAAGCCGCTTTCCGGCAAATGATGGACGAGGACGAGACGCGGGTCCTCGGCCTGCGCGGCCTCTTCGTCGAGGCGCGCCGCCGGGGGGACGCGGAATCGGCGCACGAATACGCCACCGAGGCCGTGCGCCTGGCGCCGGCGGCCGCCTGGGCAAGCGATGCGGTGCTCGAAGCGCGCTGCGCCGAACGGGACTGGCGCGGGGCGCTCGAAACCGTCGAGCGGCGGACCTCGCTTGGCCTCCTCGACAAGAAGACGGCAAGACGCCACCGGGCCGTCCTGCTCACGGCCGACGCCCTGGAGCGGATCGACCGGGATCCGGAGGGAGCACTCAGGAGCGCCCAGGATGCGGTGAAGCTCGCGCCCGACCTCGTGCCGGCCGCGGCGCTGGCCGGGCGTCTCCTGTCGCGGAAAGGGGATCTGCGCCGGGCCGCCAAGGTGGTCGAGACCGCTTGGCGCAGCCTGCCGCATCCGGATCTGGCGGAGGTCTATCTCAACCTCCGTCCGGGCGATTCGGGTCTTGACCGCCTCAAACGCGCGGAAACGCTCTCGCGGCTCTCCAACGGAGCACCGGAAGGACGCCTCGCGGTGGCGCGTTCGGCCCTTGAGGCCCGCGAGTTCGACCGGGCCCGTGACGCCCTCGAGCCCCTGCTGCGGGACCGGCCGACCATGCGGGTCTGCCTCCTCATGTCCGACCTGGAGCAGGCCGAGCACGGCTCCACGGGCAAGGGGCGCGAATGGCTGGCCCGCGCCACCCGGGCGCCGCGGGATCCGGCCTGGATCGCCGACGGGGTCGTGTCCGATCACTGGGCGCCGATCTCGCCCGTGACCGGCCGCCTCGACGCCTTCGTCTGGCAGGCGCCGCCCGACGTGCTGATCGCCCCCGAACTCACCCTGCACGACGACGTGACGGCGGATCTCGACGACGAGGTCAGGGCCCTGCCCGTGGCGCCTGCCGAAGAGCCCGTTTCTCAGCCTCCTTCCAGCTCGCCCGTCCCTGCGCCGGGGCCCGCGCCGGCGGAGAACGACGTTCGGACCGAGGCCGTCATCGCCGAACCGCTCAAGGAAGAGATGCGGGCGGACACGCCGCCCCCACCGTCCGGACCAGTGGTCTTCCCGGCCACGCCGCCCGACGTGCCGAAGCCGAAGGAGCAGGCGTCCGCACGTCGCAGCGTTTTTTCGGTCTGGTGAGCCATTCCGACCTTTCCCTCCCTTGCCAACCAGCAGGGGAGGGGGTAAGAGGGCGGCCTCTCGGATCGCAACCTTGCGATGCCGCAATAGCTCAGCTGGTAGAGCACCTCATTCGTAATGAGGGGGTCGGGGGTTCGAATCCCTCTTGCGGCACCATCCATTCTCCCTGAAAACCAAGGGGTTGACGGTTGGTCCGGCAAGGTCTTAAAGACCTGCCACCTCGCCCGGTGCCCATCAGGTCGCCACGGTGAGGAGAGAAGGATTGGTCGAAAGGCCAGTGCAGATCAGACTGGGGTCGTAGCTCAGTTGGGAGAGCGCGTGAATGGCATTCACGAGGTCAGCGGTTCGATCCCGCTCGGCTCCACCAATCTGATCTGAAAACGGAGCGTGCGGGTGTAGCTCAGGGGTAGAGCACAACCTTGCCAAGGTTGGGGTCGAGGGTTCGA
>NZ_JAGPUP010000520.1:0-45323 GCF_018069605.1 Microvirga sp. HBU67558
GCTCCGACCGTGAACGCCCTGGCCTACACCTTCTCGTTCGGCAACGGCTTCTCGGCCACGCTGGCGCTCGAAGAGGGAGCCTATGCGGCGGTTGCCGACGACGTCCTCATCCGCAGCGGTTCGTCGCTGGCGGCTGGTCAGCGCACCCCCGATCTTGTCGCCAACGTGAAGTACGCCGGCACCTGGGGTTCGGCTCAGATCGGCGGCGCGGTTCACCAGATCCGCAGCAACGTTCTCGATACGGCCACCTACGGGCCGGTTCTCGGGGGCACGATCCCGGACAGCGCATATGGCTGGGCCTTGACAGCTCAGGGCTACGTCAACCTGCCGATGCTGGCGGAAGGTGACGCTCTCTGGATCGCCGCCACCTATGCCGACGGCGCGCTCGCCTATCTCGGATTCGACCCGGATGTCACGGTCGGAACGGCGTTCAACTCGGTGATCGACGCCTATATCGGTCCCGATGGCGATATCGATACCGGCCGCGGCTGGTCCATCGCCGGTGGCATCAATCATTACTGGACCCCGACGATCCGCCAGAGCGTGTTCGGTTCGTACGCTCGCGTCGAGTACAGCAACAACGCTCCTGCCGTCGCCAACGACTTCAACGAGTGGCGCGCCGGCACGAACGTGATCTGGTCTCCGGTCTCCGGTCTCGATATCGGCGTCGAGGTCCTGTACTCGAATCTCGACCCGCGTGGGGTCGTCGGCAACGACGATGACGACGCTTGGGAAGGCCGCCTGCGCGTCCAGCGCGACTTCTAATCGGCTCATCCTGCTGAAACAAAAAACCCCGGTGACGTCACCGGGGTTTTTTGTTGGTGGCCGTGGGCACGTTGCCGTATCGGAAGGGCAGGCTATAAGGCGATGGACATGCGTTCAGCGTCACCAGAATTGGGATCAGCGATGTTCAAAGCGACGGGAAATCTGGCTTCTGCCGCAATCCTTGCCGTGGGACTGACCGGGTGTGTCGGAAGCGCCGGCGTTTCGACATGGAACTACCAGGCCGGTCCGGGCTACGAGACGGAGCGCGTCTATGACGGCCGGGTCCAGGCTGACACGAGCCGAGGGCTGACGCGGGAATCCTGCACGACCGTGTCGAGGCGCCAGATCGGCCCGTCGGGCAGGCGCGACGGCAGAGACGACACCGCCTGCTCGTCCAATTAGCCGTTCGCGGCTTGACCGAAGGAACGAAGACTCACCTTGACCGTTGGCATGACGTCAATTCAACCGTCAGGAGAGCATCGTCATGAACAACATCATCTGGCTTATCGGAGCGATCGTGGTCGTCCTCGCCATTCTGTCGTTCCTCGGGCTGCGCTGATCCCTTCCCGAACCTGCAGGGCTGCTTCTGTCACAGAGCGCCCTGCAGTTCTCTCTATGCCTCTGGTCCGCCGCGATACCGCGTGGGCGGAGAGAGCCTATTCCATCAGAACCATGACGACCGACGCGACGTTGAGGATGGCCAGCGCGCCGAGCAAGGTCGGAACGACAGGAAGGCCCAGCCGTCGCGCAAGCCCGTCACGGGCGGCTGCCTCGCAAGACGTGAGATGAGAACGCTTGTTGGCCATGCCTCATCCTCTTCATACATAACCCTACGTTAGTCGCAGCCACCATGGACCCTGAGCGCGCCGCGCGAGGTGTGCTCGCACACATGGTGCGGTCGATACCGGCCCGTGATGCTCAGTGCCGTGTGGCAGTCTTCTGAATCTGGAGAAGCTGGCCCTCGATGGCGCGCAGCCGTGTCATCAGGCGATCGAGTTCCGCAAGGAGATGTCGCTCGTCCTGCTTGGCTTTCTCGACAAGATCCGGCGAGGAGCCGTGGCGGATGCGTTGCAGGGCGTCCGCGAGTTGCCGATCCAGAAGCCGCATCTGGTGCTCCAGATCCAAGAACTCCTGGTGAAGCTGCGTCTCCTTGAACACGGTTGAACTCTCGCGTGAGAACGGTCGTTCCAAGCTTAAGCTACAGCGACGACGTGGGTTCCTCCAGGGCCAAAAAGCAGTGCCGGCAAATTTCTTAACGGCCAAGCTGAAACACGGAACCGTGTTCACCGTTCTGTGAAGAGGGGTCTGCCCGATGGCCTTGCCGTCGGGGAATGCAGAATTTGTATTCAGCCTTCAAAAGCGAAGCGTTCCCGGGAGTTGAAACAGACGAGGCAGCTCCCTCGTGCGCATTCGCATCATCACGCCGACCACCCGCTTAGCGTTTTCGGGCCGGTCTTTCCAATGATCACAGAGCGTCAACAGTCGTTGCGTTCGTAGATGGCCCCAGAAACAGCACACGGATTGCAGAGGAGATGGCCGGATGGGACAGAGGATTGAGCCTTATCGAATTGCTTTGATCGTCGAGGACGATTTCGAAGTCAGGGGCTTGGCGGCGGCTCTTCTTGAGGAGACGGATCTCAAGGTCGTTGAAGCGTCCAGCGCGGAAGAGGCCCTGGATTATCTGCGGCTGCATTCCGACGAAGTGGCCTTTCTGTTCGCCGATGTTCGTCTTCCCTGTCTGATGGATGGCCTCGATCTGGTTCGAACCGTCCGGCTGAAATGGCCCTGGGTCAGGACCGTGTTGACTTCGGGACGTCCGCTCGACCAGCAGGAAGGGGGCGTCCCGCGTGACGTTCGCTTCATGCAGAAGCCCTGGCGGGCATTGGAGGTCCTGATGGAGGCCGAAAAGGCCGCCCAGGCGTCCCGGCGAAACTGAGGGATCCCGACAGCAGACCAGGCTTCGTTTCCGCCGTCCAAACCGGCGGAAACGTGGAACCTTGGCGCTTGCCAGGAATTGGCGTCAGCAGTTTGAAAGGATTGACTGATGCCGCACTCGTCGATTGCCACAGGCACGTTCTCGTCCCGCAAGGAGGCCAATCGGGCCGTTCAGCGTCTGGTGTCTGGTGGATTTGCTCGCAACAGCATCGCGCTCCACCAGCACGACGACAATGAGGGATATGATCTCGAAATCCATACCCGCCGCGAAAACCTGAGGCGCGCCGAACGTCTGATCCATGATTCCGCGCCGCTATACGTGCTCCGCGAGAAAGCCTCCGAGGCGGCCTACACGGCGCGATCCTATCCGCTGGTTCTGCTCGGTGCCGGTATCCTGGCCGGCTTCCTGATCTACAATCTCGTCCCCCGGGCATCCGCCTCCGGGCACGAGAGCCGTCGCCGGCGTTGACATCCATGGCTGGAGCGGGGACCGAGCCGGAAGGCTCGGCCTGGGCCTAGAGATTGCCGTCCTCCTCAGGGTGGCGGGTTCGGTCCAGCCGCTCCAGCAAGTGCCTGATGCGGTCAGGAGCCGGCTCTTTGAGCACATTCTGATATCTCTGCTGCAATTGCCGTCCGAGATCTTTCAGGATCTCGGACTGTCCGGCCGCCGTCAGGCTGTTCGAGCCGACGCTCCAGCCTCGATGGCTGCCTGCGGCATAGGGATGGTGCCGCTTTGGCATCCTGCTTCTCCTTTGGTTTTTAACCTTCGAGCCGGAGAACGGGAAAAGCCCGGGAGGGTTGCAGCTAAGATTATGGAAAAGAAGAAGCTTTTGATTGCGGCGGGCCCGTCGGCCGCGATCTGGAGAGCGCCCTTGGCCTTCGCCGGTGTCCGGCATGTCCGCTCCCGACCCGTGAGGCGACCGCCGGTCGCATTGGATTCATCCCTGGCCTGGGTCAAAGCTCGACCATAGCGACGAAGGCGGGCTGGGTTCATGCGTGAAATTCTGATGGTCTATCTATGCGGTGTGATCCTGCTCCTGGCAGTGTCGACGATGATCGACAGGGAGGAAGGGGTCGGTCTCGATCACATCCTCATCGCGGGCTTCGGCTGGCCCATTCTGACGCCGATTCTTGCCTTGCGCGCCTGGACCAGCCGATAGGCGGCATCCTGCCGCGTTAAGCCGCCCTAGGGCCGGCGCCCATGTTTTCCCGGGCGCCGTTTGTTGCTAATCACAGCCATCACGTCATTGGATGACATCATGGCCAGAGCGATTTTGTCTGCTGCACTTCTCCTGGCTGGGCTCGGCGCAGTCCAGGCCCAGACGAGTTGCTATCCCCGCATCGGTGCGTATAGCGGCCAGTATGAGGGTCAATGTCCCAATGCCAGCCTCAAATGGACGGTCACGGAGAACACGGTCGGCGCTTTCGGGCGAAACTGCAGCGACGAGCCGTGGACGTACAATCGCACCGAGAGGCGGTTCTACAATCCCAGAGCCAACGAGAGTTTCGCCATGCAGGACTGCTATGCAGCGAGCCGCGACCAAATTGCGAGCAATTTGAAAACCACTATCGGCAGCGACATGGTTCGCCGCTTCCACGAAAACAAAATCGAACGACCGGGGGCAACTCCCGAGACATCCTCCGCCAATCGTTGAAAGTGCTCGCGAGCTCCAGGGGCGTACCGGGCGACTATCATGGCTTCGTGGATGCTGTGATCACGTTCGTCATGATCCGAAAGGATACGTGAATTGACCGGCGGGTCCGGCCGGGGGAGAGTGAGCCGTTGTCGACAGCGTTGGTTGCTCCCTCTGAGAAACTGAGGCCCCCAGGGGCCTCTTTTATTGGGCGGTCCCTTGCTGCCCGTCAGGCCCGGAGGCTCTCCAACAGCCTTTGGTAGGGCTCGCGGCGCTCGCGATACTTCAGGAGCAATTGCGTCTCGATGTAGCGTTTCTGCTCGGCTTCGATCGCGCTACGACTGAGATTCAAGATGTCTTCACCATACTGGAAGTCGATGTTCGTCAGCGTGCGTGCGACCCACAGTATCTTCAAGTCATTTTCCGTGATCATTCCGGTTTGATTGCTGTTCGCCGTGTACGGACTCGTCAAAGCGTCTTCGTCGAATGGCATGTTCCCCCTCCAGCCTTTCGATTCACCGATGAGAAGAATATGGTTTCGGCCGCGTAGCCGGCAATCTGCGCCCTTTAAGCTTGCGGATTAACGCCACGGCTCCGAGTCGGTAACCCCAAGGAGTGAGGCGGCACGGCGCATCGTCTCCGGCTTCGGCGAATCGATGCCGCGAACCTCTCGGGGAGCGATCTCGGCTCCTGCCGGTGCCGAAAATCCTTAACACGAGATTTATCCGAGGGCGCCCTTACGGAGTAATACGTACCTCTTAGTGATTAGAGGGCGCCCCCGTCTCTTGATCAACTTAGATCTTTCGGTGCTGATAAATGAGAACGGGCTGTTGGCGTAGAGTTTATTCGGAGGGGCAAGTAATGATCAAAGATCATTCTGAGCAAGTCATGGCGTCGGAAACGACGTGCTATAACGGTACATCGATTTCTCTGCGGCGGTTTGCAACAGAGTTGCTTTGTGGCAACGCGCTTCTGCGAGCCGGACTAACGCAGCTCTTGTCGGGAACCTGCTTCGACGTGCTCGAAAGCGCCTCGCAGGGCTTCGCGACCACCGGCCCGGAACCTGCTCTCTATATCGTGGATGCCACCGGGTCCCTCACACAGGCGCTCGCATTCGTCCAGGACGCCAAGGGCCGGAATCCTGCCGCGCGCGTCGTCGTCATCGCCAATCAGTTCGATAGCGAGACCGTCCACGCGGCACTCTCCGGCGGCGTCGACAGCTTCTGCCTCGCCACAAGTGCCCGCGAGGTTCTGATCAAGTCTCTCGAACTGACCATGCTCGGTGAGCGGATTCTGCCTGGATCCATGGTTCGGGCGCTGCTCGACAGAGAGCTGACGCAATCCGCCACGGCCGAGATCATTCCGCTGTCCGAGCACCGGGCCCCCGATCCGAAGGTTCAGAAGCTGTCGCCCCGTGAGACGGTGATCCTGCAGTCCCTGATGGGAGGCGATCCGAACAAGGTCATCGCCCGGAAGCTCGAGATCACCGAGGCGACGATCAAGGTCCACGTCAAGGCGATCCTGCGCAAGATCGGCGTCGCCAACAGGACCCAGGCTGCCATGTGGGCGACCGGAAACCTCAAGGACACCGCACGCTCTGCAGGAGAGTTCCAGGAGGTCCAGCGGCTGAGCTGATCCATGCGTACGATCCTGTTCGGCCGGATCCAACGACGGCGCCCTGCCGACCGTCGTCACCCCTGAGCCGAGGCCAGGAGTGAGAGAATCGTGGCGGCTACGTTGATGCCCGCGACGATGAACAGCAGGGCAACCGACATGGGGAACGGTCGCGACACGGGCTCGCGCTTCTCCCGGCAAGAATGCATCATTTTCATAGCGTTCTCCTCTCGACCGCTGAACGGCACAAAAGGTGACGCAATCCAGCGCCAGCCGCTGTGAACTGCCTCACAGGTCCGGCGCGTTCGGCCCGTTCGGCAGCAATCCGTCGTTATTTTTTCAGGCATTCGCAGTCCCGACGGCCCCGCTCTGCGGGAGCCGGGCGAGGAGCCGCCATCCTGCGCGGGTTCAGACCCTCACGGGAAAGGCAAGCAGGCCGCGCTGGCTCAGGGGCCGCTGCCGCGGCTGATGGAGACGCAGCGCGATCCGACCAGGCACCGGGCGACATCCCGCGTGGGAGCCCACCCGGGCCCGGGGGTCTCGCCCAGCCCGCAATAGGAGCCGGAGGCCACATAGCGGTCGTAGGTCGTAGCGCCCGTGTGGAGAACGACCGCGCCCTGGGCGGCGACAAGCCGTTGAGCCTGGTTGCAGGCCATGTCGGACGTCAGCAGACGCGTCTGGCCCACGGCGCCGGAACTGAGGCCGATGAAGCCGAGAGCGACACACACCTGTTTCATGCGCTTCATGTCCAACTCCGTTGGCAGGAGGATCGAGCCGCCCGACGCGGTCAGGAGACGGAGAGGGCGATCAGCGACAGGACGGCCGCGAGAACATTCATCGCCACGGCCGTTCCCGCCAGGCACAGGGAGATCGGGATGCGACGCCGCTCCATGGTGAGATCGTCGCCGGTGTAGGGGAGCGCTGCGCTGGAAAGCCGAGGGCCTCTCGTGGTCACTGTCCTTCTCCTCGAAAGCAGAGATGGGTGATAACGCCACGATCAGGATGCTCCTGAAGCGTTCCGACGGCGGTGCGTTCACACACGCGTGCAGCAAGTCTCGCTCGCCGGTCTCGGGCGCCCGTGCCCTTTCCTCGTAGGCGTGAGGCGCTCGCTCAAGCCGGCAGCGCCAAGCCATGTTGGTTCGGTGTCCTGATGCGGACATATCCGAAAGAATGTCATGGGAGTGGTGCCCGCAGCCGGACTCGAACCGGCACACCCGAAGGCCACGGATTTTAAGTCCGTTACGTCTACCAATTTCGTCATGCGGGCCTGGAAGCTACTTAGACGGTAGAGCTTGGACCGGCAACCCGCTTGCTCGCATATTCCGAGCCGGGGCGAGATTGGCCGACCGGGCAAGGCCCAAGACCTCGACGATCCGGCCGTCGGCGTCCGCTCACTCCGGCGCGCGGAAGCCGTAGAGCCAGTCGTAGCGTCGCGTTATGCCCTCGGGCCCGAGGCGGCGCATGATCTGGTCGCGCCCGAACGCCACCAAGCCGCCCGCATGGTAGATGCGCCCGTTGCGGCGAGCCTCGGTCTGCACCCGGCGGACGCGGGCGAGACGCTGCGCCTCGTAGGCTGCGAGAGCCCGGACCGGGTCGGGGCGCTCCGATCCAAGGAGGGACGCCAGGGTGGCGGCATCCTCTATGGCGAGGGCCGCGCCCTGGGCCAGGAAGGGCAGGACCGGGTGGGCGGCGTCCCCCAGGAGGGCGATGCGGCCCCCGGCGAGGCGCTCGGCCGGATGGTCGAACAGGGACCAGCGCAGCCATTCCGCCGGCCCCGACAGGAGGGCCCGCAGGGCAGGGGCGGCCGAGGCGTAGGCCTCGAGAAGCGCGTCCTGGCGGCCCGGCGCGGCCCAGCCGTCTACCGGCGTGGAGGTGCGCTCGATGGCCACCACGTTGACGAGCCTGCCGGCCGCGACCGGATAATGCACCACGTGGCCGTGTCGACCGAGCCAGAGGCCGGTCTCGTCGCCGGCGAGCTCGGCCGGCGCCGCATCCCTGGCCAGGGTGGCGCGCCAGGCTACGGAGCCGCGGAAGGCCGGGGCGGTCCGGTCGCCGAGGGCCTGGCGGACCTTCGACCAGATCCCGTCGGCGCCGACGATCAGGTCGGCCGCATGGGTGTCCCGCGCGCCGCCGGCGGAGAGCCAGTCGAGGCGGACCCCGTCCGGCCCGTCCTCCACGGCCTCGACGCTGCGGCCCATAACGAGCCGGATCGCCGGATCGGACCGGACCGCATCGAGGAGGATCGTCTGGAGATCGGCCCGGTGGACGACCCAGTAGGGCGCCTCGAAGCGCTCGCGCAGGAAGGCCCCGAGGGCCACCTGGCCGATGGGCTTGCCTGACCGGATGGCGCGCACAACGACCCGCTGCGGCTCGGTGACGACCCGGCGCAGGGCGGCGCCGAGCCCGAGCCGGATCAGGATCCGGCTGGCATTGGGCGAGAGCTGGATGCCGGCCCCGACCTCGGAGAAGCCGGTCCGGCGCTCGACGAGGGTGACCGCATGGCCCCGGCGGGCGAGCGCCAGGGAGGCCGTCAGGCCGCCGATGCCGGCGCCGACGACCGCGATCGACAGGCCGGACACCTAGCGCCCCGGTCCGGGAGTCGGACTCCGCCCGAAGGCGTCATCCGGGGCGGCCGTCGGGCGGGGAATCGTTCGGGACGGCACGAGGGGTCAGCGCGAGGCGGGAGAGGTCGCGAAATCGGGCTCCCACACGCATTCCGCCGGACGGGCCTCGTCGACCTTGAGGGACGAATCGTACTTGAACAGGGTCGAGCAATAGGAGCAGACGGTCTCGCTGTCGTAGCCCATGTCGATGAAGATGTGCGGGTGATCGAAGGGCGGCGTCGCCCCGATGCACATGAACTCCTTCGAGCCCACGTGAATGACGGGAACGCCCGGATTGTTGTGGAAGTGCGGAGTGCCTTTGTCGGCCATGGACGGTGCTCGCGAGGGATGAAATTCGCGCGCACCATAATGGCCGATCGCCCATGCGCCTAGCTCAAAATTCCGGGAACCCGGACCCGATTCGCTGACGCCGGTTCCGCCGCCGGGCCTGGCTGCCCCGGTCGCATCCGGCCCTGTGCCGGTGGTCCCGATGCCGTGAGGCGCCGCGCCCGAATCGGGATGGCCGGCACAAGCCCGTTGATGACCGGGAGGGTGTCATCCCCGGACGGATGCCCTCGGCCGGGTGATGCGCTCGCCCCCGCGCCGCGCATCCTCGGGGCGGGAAAAACCGGGTCCACTTTTCTGCGCGATGCGCTAGGGTGCGGCGCATCCGGCAACCTCCCGTGCAACTTCCCCTGGGATCCATGCGCTATTTCAATTCCGACGGCGTGAGCATCGCCTTTATCGACGTCCCGCCCCACGAGGGCGAGGGCGAGCCGATCCTACTCATCCACGGCTTCGCCTCGACCCATGCGGTGAACTGGGTGAACACGCTCTGGGTGAAAACCCTGACGCGGGCCGGCTACCGGGTGATCGCCTTCGACAACCGCGGCCACGGGGAGAGCGAGAAGCTCTACGAGCCGGCGGCCTACGATTCCTACCGCATGGCCGAGGACGGGCGCCGGCTGCTCGACCATCTGAACATCGAGCGCGCCGACGTGATGGGCTATTCCATGGGGGCGCGCATCGCCGCCCATATGGCCATCGCCACGCCGGACCGCATGCGCTCCATGCTGCTCGGGGGGCTGGGCATCCATCTGGTGGAGGGCGTCGGCCTGCCGCTCGGCATCGCGGACGCCATGGAGGTGCCGTCCCTCGACGACCTCACCGACCCGATGCAGCGCATGTTCCGCGCCTTCGCGGACCAGAACCGGAGCGACCGCCGGGCGCTCGCCGCCTGCATCCGTGGCTCGCGGCAGGTGCTCACGCCGGCCGAGGTGGCGTCGATCCGGCTCCCCACCCTGGTGTCGGTCGGCACCGCCGACGACGTGGCGGGGTCCGGTCCCGAGCTCGCCGCGCTGATCCCCGGCGCCACGGCGCTCGACATTCCGGGCCGCGACCACAACCTCGCGGTCGGCGACAAGGTGCACAAGCAGGGCGTGCTCGACTTCCTGGCCCGCCGGCCGTGACCGGGAGACGCCCATGACCCGCCTCGATAGCGCCATCCGGCGCCTGACCGCCCAGCGCGACCTGCTCGACTGGGCCGTGCAGGGCCTCGCCCCCACGGGCCTCGTGCTCGAGATCGGCCTGGGCAACGGACGCACCTACGATCACCTGCGCGCCCGGCTGCCGGGGCGGGAGATCCATGTGTTCGAGCGCTCGCCCGCCGCCCACCCGGACTGCTATCCGCCGGAGGGCTACCTGGTGGTGGGCGACCTCTTCGACACCCTGCCGTCCTTCATCGAGCGGCATGGCCGGGGCTCGGCGGCGCTCATCCACATCGATATCGGGACCGGCGACGAGGCCGCGAATCTCAGCCTCGCCCGGCGCCTGGCGCCGCTCCTCGAGGAGCTGCTGCAGCCCGGCGGGATCCTGCTCGGCGACCGGGCCTTCCCGATGCCGTCCTGCCGCGACGTCTCGGCCGAGACCGGCGTGCCGGAAGGGCGCTATTTCGTGTATCGCCGGGAGGCGTGAGGAGGCGACAACCTCACCTCTCCCGTGGGGAGAGCTGAACGGCGCCCGGCTCGCGGGGCCCTCCGGAGTGGCGATGGGGAACGACCCTACCGGCCGGTGAAGACCGGCTGGCGCTTCTCCAGAAAGGCGTTGCGTCCCTCGACCGCATCGAGGCTGTCGAAGCACCGGTCGGCAAGGCCGACCGGGTCGAGGTCGGGATGGGCCACGCCGACAGACCGGTCGATGGCCGCCTTGGCGGCCCGGATCGTCAGCGGGGCGTTCCCCGCGATTGTCTCGGCGAGCGCCAGGACGGCGTCCTCCAGCTGCCCGTCGGGCACCACCCGCTGCACCACGCCCAGGCGCGCCGCCTCGTGGGCGTCGATCCGCCGCGCCGTGAAGAACAGGTCCTTGGCCGCCGGGGCGCCCACGGCCGCGGTCACGAGCCGCATGGCGCCCGGCGGATAGCCGATCCCGAGCCGGGCGGCCGGGATGCCGAAGACCGCGCTCTCGGACGCGACGCGCAGGTCGCACGAGAGGGCGAGGCCGAAGCCCCCGCCCAGGCAGAAGCCGCGGATCATGGCGACGACCGGTTTCGCGCAATGGGCGACCGCCCAGAAGGCGGCCTCGTTGACGGCCTCGTAGCGCCGTCCGCCCTCCGCATCGGCGCGCAGGGTCGCAAACTCGCCGATATCGGCCCCCGACGCGAAGGATTCGCGGCCCGCGCCCCTGATGACCACGACCCGGACCTCGCTGTCCCGGCTGAGAGCCGCCATGAGGTCGGGAAAGGCCTGCCACATCTCCAGGTCGATGGCGTTGTGCTTGGACGGATTGTCGATGGCGAGCGTCGCGATACCCTCCGAGAGGGATACGCCGAGTTTGGAAGTCGCGGGAGAAAAAGAGTACGTCATGGCTCGCTTGCATCTGTGGTAAAAAGGCTAGGCTTCTTATCTATCCCGAAGCGATAGCGGAGTCGGCAAGGAGACTATCATGACCCAAACGCGCCTGAAGCCCGGAGCCCCGGACGCCATCGCCGGAACGGTCGATCCGATCTGGAATCGTCTGCGCGCCGAGGCCGAGGCCGTCGTTCAGGCGGAGCCGGCCATCGCGGGGCTCATGCTCAGCGCGATCCTGCATCAGCCGAGCCTGGAGGCCGCGGTCATTCACCGGGTGGCTTCGCGCCTCGGCCATGCGGCCGTTCCCGCCGACATCATCGAGCAGATCTTCCTCGAGGCGGTGGAGCATGATTCCGCCATCGGGGCGGCCATGCGGGCCGACATCAGCGCGGTGATCGACCGCGACCCGGTGGCCACCCGGGCGCTCGAACCCGTGCTCTATTTCAAGGGCTTCCACGCCATCCAGACCCACCGGCTGGCCCATTGGCTGTGGTCCCGCGGACGGCAGGATCTCGCCCTCTATCTCCAGAGCCGCTCGTCCGACACGTTCCAGACCGACATCCATCCGGCCGCCCGGATCGGCCGGGGCATCTTCCTCGACCATGCCACCGGCCTGGTGGTGGGCGCCACCGCGGTCATCGAGGACAACGTCTCGATGCTCCAGGACGTGACCCTCGGCGGCACCGGCAAGGAGCGCGGGGACCGGCATCCCAAGATCCGCCAGGGCGTGCTCATCGGCGCCGGGGCCAAGATCCTCGGCAACATCGAGGTCGGCTCCTGCGCCCGGATCGCGGCTGGATCGGTGGTTCTCAAGCCCGTGCCGCAGAATGCCACGGTGGCCGGCGTTCCGGCCAAGGTCGTGGGCGCGGCCGGATGCGAGGAGCCGTCCCGGTCCATGAATCACTGCTTCTCCGAGGCGGACGGAATCTGAGCAAAGCCACTCTTCAGGGACCTAACGGCGCTTGCTCGCGTTTGCCGGGCATGGCAAGTGCAGCATCCGTGACATCAAGAAAGGACCTGTAGTGGACAAAACCGAGATGGCTAAGGTCGAGCGCTACCTGCGCCAGAGCTTTGCGAACCACTCGATCCGCGTGGTCGGTCGCCCGAAGAAGACCGATTCGGCGGAAGTTTACATCGGTGAGGAATTCGTCGGCGTGCTCTTCGTCGACGACGAGGACGGGGATCGCTCCTTCAACTTCACCATGGCCATCCTCGACACGGACCTCGAGGACTGACCGGCTTTCCCGCAGCAGAACCTTCTCAAGGTTCTGCTGTTTTCCGTGCGGACCCGCGATGCCGACCTACAGCCTCGACGACATCTCGCCCATCCTGCCCGAGCCCGGCGGGTTCTGGATCGCTCCCGACGCCCATGTGATCGGCAAGGTGCGGCTGGCGCGGGACGTGGGTGTCTGGTTCGGCGCCGTGCTGCGCGGCGACAACGAGCTCATCGATATCGGCCAGGCGACCAACATCCAGGAGGGGGCCCTGCTCCACACCGACATGGGCGCGCCGCTGACCGTCGGGCCAGGCTGCACCATCGGGCACAAGGCGATCCTGCACGGCTGCACAATCGGCGAGAACTCCCTGATCGGCATGGGCGCGACGGTTCTCAACCATGCCCGCATCGGGGCGAATTGCCTGGTGGGCGCCCATGCTCTTGTGACGGAAGGCAAGGAATTCCCCGACAATTCCCTGATCGTCGGCGCGCCGGCCAAAGCGATCCGCGTGCTCGACGCGGACGCAATCGAGCGGCTGCGCTGGTCCGCCCGGAACTACGTGGACAATTGGAAGCGGTTTGAAAAGGGAATGCGCCGGATCGATTGATTCCCGCGCCTCAGGTCTCGTCGACCGAGTCCCTCACGCTGCCGGCGCCCGGCTCACGCCGAACGCAGACAGCTCATCCGGCCTTACCGATTCGCCGTCGTGGTGGGCGACGACACGATTCCGCCGAGCGACACCCAGCCGATCGTGTCCTGGCTCTCGCGCTTGATGTAGACGTAGCCGGTGCGGTGCCAGGGCAGGACCGACGAGGTCTTGTTGTCGAGGACGAAGTCGCCCCGGGTGGTGCGGACCATAAGAACGGCGTGGCCTTCGCCGAGCTCGTCGATCACGACCGTCATCCGCATGGCGCGGCGGGGCAGGCCCGCCTCGGCGAGGAGCTTGCGCTTCAGGAGCTGGAAATCCTCGCAGTCGCCACGGCCGTCATCGGGAAATCCCCACACGTCGACGACGCCCCAATGGTCGGCATCCGTCACCGCCTTGATGCTGGAATTCACGCGCTGATTCACCGACACGATGGTCTTCCAGACCTGGGGCGTCAGGTCGATCGTGTCCGGCTCGGCCGTGTTCACGACGCATTCGGACCGAAAGTTTTCACAAAACTGCGACCAGCCCTGGAGGGGCTTGGCGGTGCCCATGCTCGAGATCGGAGCGGTGGAAACGGGCAGAGCGGCCAGGGTCTGAGCCTGAGCGGCGGTGCCGGCGACCAGGAGGGACAGGGCGAGAAACGCCGTTTTGACGACGGTGCCGATGGAGGCAGGCTTCTCATTTACGCCACAGAAAAGGCTGTTCTTGAAATAAACCTTCCGCATGCCCCACCAGCCGGTTAACGTTCTTTTAACCAAACTGACATGGTTGCATTTTCGGCTCAAGCGGAAAGTAAAAGGTGAGTTAACGCGTCGCGGCCCAACCGGTTCCAACATGGTTAACAAAAACTTCGATGCGCCGGTGAGCGAAGCCGGCGCGTCCTGTGCGGACCACGCCGAAAGCTGCCAAGCCGTTGGTTTCTCTCGACGGCCGACCCGGATCGGCGCTAGTCAGGCGATGAACCGAACGCCGCCACCGGGATCCCGGCCGGTGGCCAGACAAAAAGCACGTTATGTCCCCAAACCCGCCCCGTGTCCGCGAGCCGATTCTCAACCTGCCGGCCACCATCAGCCTGTGCCTGGCGGTGCTGATCGGCATCCATGGCGTCCGGCTGCTTCTGTCCGATGAAACCGACTTCACGATCGTCATCGACGGGGCGGTGATCCCGGCGCGCTGGGCCGTCGCTTATGGGGGCGTTCAGGTCGAAGAGATCATGCGGTCCCTGGGCGAGGGCGTGCCGGACGATACGGTCACGCCCATGATGGCGCTCGCGCAATACGTGCTGGCCTCGGACGAGGGGCGACCCTGGACGGCGTTGACCTATGCGTTCCTGCACGGCTCATGGGCCCATGTGCTGATCAACAGCGTCTGGCTCGCCGCCTTCGGAACGCCGATCGTCCGGCGCTGCGGCGCCGGCCGGTTCTTCGTCCTGTCGGCGGCCGCCGCCGTGTGCGGAGCCATCGTGTACGCGGTCATGAATCCCTTTCAGGTGCTGCCGATGATTGGCGCGTCCGGCGCCGTGTCCGGGCTGATGGCGGCCGCCTCCTGGTTCATGTTCGCCCCGGCTTCGTGGCATCGGGAAGGGCGGCTGACGCAGCCGCACGAGCGGCCGCGCGAAACCCTCGGGCACATGGTGCGCAACCGGCAGGTCCTGATCTTCCTCGGGATCTGGTTTGCCGCGAACTACATCTTCGCCTTCGTCCAGCCGCTGGGGATGATGGATGCGAGCATCGCCTGGGAGGCGCATATCGGCGGCTTCCTGGCAGGGCTTCTCATTTTCCCCCTTCTGGACCCGCTCCCGGCCCGGCCCAGCCGTATCTCGGCTTGAAACCGACATGGTTTGCCCCAATCATCCTAAGGCTGATGGAGGGTTTTCGCCCCGCTGTCATGGGGGCGCCCTCAGGATCAGCCTTGCGGATGCGGGGCCTGACGGCCCTCGCCGTTCGCACAACGGGAGGGAATGAATGATCGTCAATCGAATCCTTTCGCTCAAGGGCCGCGAGGTTGCCACCATCGAGCCGGGCCGATCGTTGAGCGAAGCCGCCGGGGTTCTCGCAGAGCGCAGAATTGGTGCCCTACTCATCGTGGACGGTCATCGGCCGGTCTCCGGCATCATCTCGGAGCGCGACATCGTGCGCGCCGTCGCGGCCCATGGGGCCAAGGCTCTGGACGAGCCGGTCTCCCGCTTCATGACGGAGAAGGTCATCACCTGCACGGGCGAAACCTCCATCAACGACGTGATGGAGCTCATGACCCAGCAGAAGTTCCGGCACATCCCCGTGGTCGAAGGCGGACGCCTGTCCGGCATTGTGTCGATCGGAGACGTGGTGAAGCTGCGCCTCGAGGAGGTCGAGGCGGAGACTCAGGCGATCAAGGAGTACATCGCGACCGCCTGATCAGGTTGCCTGCGTCTCCTGCAGCAATTCGAGAATATCCGGCAGGGCACGCTCGGTGGCCTGCCGGCCCAGCGCGACGCATTCCCGGGCCCGGTGGAATTCGAACAGACCCATCTTGGCGAGCTTGGGCGCCACCATGATGTCGGGCGGATCTCCCGCAAGCCGCGAGCGGGCGATGCGGTCCTGGGTGATGTTGAAGGCGTCCACCATCACGGTAGCGAGGCCCGGCGCGTTCGGCTTGCGCGGCTTGTCCCCGCGATGTCCCGGGAAGATGCCCCAGCGCCGGGGCGCCTCATCGATCGCTTCCTCGATCTCCTGCTCGTCGCTCGTCCCCGCATCGTAGGACTGGATCACGGTGCCGCGCACGCGCACCTCGCCGTTGAGGTTCACGCAGATGACGATGTCGGCGCCGAGCGCCCGAGCGGCCGTGATGGGGATGGGGTTCACGAGGGCTCCGTCCATGAGCCAGCGCCCGCCGATCATCACGGGGTCGAACACGCCCGGCAGGGCATAGGAGGCCCTCATGGCCTGGACGAGGGGGCCGCGCGTCAGCCAGATCTCATGGCCGCTCACGAGTTCGGTCGCGATGGTGCAGAACTTGACCGGCAGGGTCTCGACCCGGCGGTCCATCAGATCCTGGTCGAGAAGTCGCTGCAGGCGCCCGCCGGCGATCAGGCCCGCGCCGCTGAAATGGAAGTCGAGAAGACCCATGACCCGCCGCTTGGTCAGCGACAGGGCGAAGGCCTCGAGCTCGTCGAGCTTGCCGGCCGCGTAGCAGCCGCCGACCACGGCGCCGATCGAGGAGCCGGCGATCACGTCCGGCACGATGCCGGCCTCGTTGAGGACCCTCAGGACGCCGATATGGGACCAGCCCCGCGCGGCGCCTCCGCCCAGCGCCAGCCCGATCTTCGCCTTCGCTCGGGGATCGCGTTCGGCCGGAGGCTTGGTCTCGACCGCTCCTCCGCCCCCCCCTGAACCGGCGCTGCGCCGGGCAATCCCGTCCCACAACATCAATCGACTCCAAGGCATCCCGTCTCGTTCCTGACGGCCTTCCGTGAAAGCCGCATGAAGGATGCCCTCAAGTTTCAATTAGGACTGGTTCATGAAAACTGAACAGTGGAGCGCTGCAAAGCGCGCTGCGACAAAATGATGATGATGAAGGCGAAGCCGATCAGCAGGCCCAGCATGGCGCGCAGGCTGAAGATTTCGCCTCCGAATCCGATCAGCGGAGGGCCGAGCAGCAGGCCGCCATACCCCAGAGTCGCCACCATGGCGACGCCCATGCTGGGCGGAAGATCCTTCATTTGTCCCGCGGCGCTGAACAGCACCGGCACCGCGTTGGCGAGGCCGATCCCGACCAGGGCGAAGCCGATCGAGGCTGGCAGGGGCTGAGGCAGGAGCATGGCAAGGGCCAGGCCGAAGGCCGAGAGCAGGCCGCCGAGCTGCAGGGTCCGGATGCGGCCGAGGTGCCGGACGACGAAGTCGCCCATGAAGCGGCAGACCGTCATGGCGAGGGAGAACGCGGCAAAGCCCGTGACAGCCGCCTCGAGGCTCGCGCCCGCGACGGTCTGGAGATAGATGGCCGACCAGTCGACCATGGCGCCCTCGACGATGAAGCAGAACATGGCGAGCACGGCCAGGAGGATGACGCTCCCCCGGGGCCAGGCGAAGCCGTGGCCTTCGCTGGGCCGCTCCTTCTCCCCAAGGGCCCAGAACGCCGCCGGAAGGAACAGGAGACCCATCCCGAGGCAGGAGATGACCAGGGTCGGGACGATCCCGACATCGAGCGCGATGAGGAGGCCCGAGGCTCCGGCCCCGGCCAGACCTCCAAGGCTGAAGAAGGCGTGGAAGGACGACATGATCGCCGAGCCCCAGGCCTTCTCGACCACGGTGGCATTGGTGTTCATGGCGATGTCCATGGTGCCGTTGCAGGCCCCGGCCACGAGGGCGGCGGCCACGAACAGGCTCAAGGACGGGGCAAGGCCCGGGAGCATCAGGGCGGCTGCGAACGAGAATGCCGCCGCGACCGTCATGGTGCGGCTGCCGACCACCGCCACGGCCCAGCCGATGATCGGCATGAGCGCCACCGCGCCGAGGGAGAAGGCCAGCAGCCCGAGACTGAGCTGGCCGTCGGACAGGCCGAGGGATTCCTTGAACCGGGGAAGCTGGGCCGCCCAGGTGCCGATGCCGAACCCGTTGCCGAAGAAGAGGGCGCTGGCTGCCAGCCGCGCGGGGAGAAGGTCTTGTCGTGTCATCGGGCTTTCCTAACCCGAGCAAGCGCAGACTGCACCCGCTTCATGGGGGATGGCAGCCCTCGATTTTTGGGAGGGCTGTCGTCTCAATCGATCACGAGGCGGGGCTCGTCGCCGGAGGTCTCGATCCTCCGGTAGAAGCAGGAGCGGCGTCCCGTATGGCAGCAGCCGCCGTCGCCCGCCACCTGCACCTTCAGGAGCAGGGCGTCCTGATCGCAGTCGACCCGCATCTCCTTGACGGTCTGGATCTGACCGCTCGTCGCCCCCTTGTGCCAGAGCTCGCCCCGCGAGCGGGACCAGTACCAGGCCTCGCCGGTCTCGATCGTCTTGGCGAGAGCTGCGGCGTTCATGTGGGCGACCATCAGGATCTCGCCGGTGGCCGCATCCGTCGTGACGCAGGTGATCAGCCCCTCGGGCCCGAAGCGGGGCGACAGGACGGTTCCCTCCTCGAGCTCCGCCTTGGAGCCGGGAACGGGAAAGAGGCCAGCCGGCGACGTGCTCATGGGAGACCTCAGCCCCGGCCGCCGCGAACGAGGGTCAGGAAGCGCACCTGCTCGGCCGGGTCCTCCTTGAAGACGCCGGTGAACTGGGTGGTCAGCGTCAGGGCACCCGCCTTCTGGATGCCGCGCATGGACATGCACATGTGCTCGGCCTCGATCATGACCGCGACGCCGCGGGGCTCGAGCGCATCCACCATGGCCCTGGCGATCTGAGCCGTCATGGCCTCCTGCGTCTGCAGCCGGCGCGCATAGGCGTCGACCAGGCGGGCGAGCTTCGACAGGCCGACGACCCCCTTGGTGGGATAATAGGCCACATGCGCCACGCCGAAGAACGGCACCATGTGGTGCTCGCAATGGGAGTAGAAGGGGATGTCGCGTACGAGCACGATGTCGTCATAGCCTTCGACCTCGGCGAAGATCTTGTCGAGGATCTCGGACGGGTCCTCCCCGTAGCCGGAGTAGAATTCCTTGAACGCCTTCACCACGCGCTTCGGGGTATCCTGCAGACCCTCGCGGGTCGGATCGTCGCCGGCCCAGCGGAGCAGGGTGCGGACGGCCGCTTCGGCTTCTTCCCGCGACGGGACACCGGACTTGTCGACGGCTGTACTCAGACGCGTGGACAGGGACTTGACCACATCACTCACGTGGAGCCTCTTTCTTCAACTTTCGAACCGAGGCAGCTTCGCGCCCAGCGGTTTCTATTCTCTTTCTAGACAGCCCTGCGGCAACCGCTGTCGCAGAACTCATTCACAGGGCTTATATAGGTATATGAGCACATTCCCAACCGTCATCTCGTGGCCGTCATGCTGAACGACATCTACAGCCGGCGCATTCTCGAGCTCGCGGCCGACATTCCCCATCTGGGGCGGCTGCCCGAACCCGATGCGTCCGCGACCGCGCATTCCAGGCTCTGCGGCTCGACCGTAACTGTATATGTGAAGCTTGAAGACAACGTCGTGACGGCTTTCGCCCATGAAGTGAAGGCTTGCGCTCTTGGGCAGGCCTCGTCGTCCATCATGGGGCGGAATATAATCGGCGCGACCATAGATGAGCTTCGCGGGGTGCGCGATGCGGCAAGTCGTCTGCTCAAGGCCGGCGGGGAGGCGCCTCAGGGCAAGTGGGAGGACCTCAAGGTGTTGGAGCCGTTGAGGGATTACAAGGCTCGCCACGCCTCGATCCTGCTCACCTTCGATGCGGTCGTCGACGCGCTCGACCAGATCGAGGCCCGACGCGTCGAACGCGTTGGATAAATGCCTAAAGGGTCGAGCCCGGATGCGGAGCTGCGTCCGGGCCCGATTCTCCGGTCTAGGCGGGCACCGCCATCGCCAAGCCGCGCCGCGCGATTCGGGCGCGGTCATCCTCGGAGCCGTAGCGCCGGTCCAGGGTCCGGGTCGTGTCGGCCCAGTCGGCCATGGTCCTGACCTTTCCCATCTGCTCGGCCACGAAGGGATCGGAGCGCCAGGCCTGCGCCCGCGGCCAGAGGACCTCCAGCGGCTCGTGAAGGACGTTGCCGATCTTCGCCTCGTAGATCGGGAAGGCCCGGAGACCGCCATCGGGCTCGATCTGCAGGATATCCAGGTCGACGAGACTCGACCCGGGACTGGGCAGGAAATACCGGACGTCGGTCACCGAGATGCGGGGGCCGCCGTCGTGTCGGGCGGCAAAGCGCCGACCGACATCGATCATGTCGACCAGCTCATCGATGGTGAGGAGCCCGGTGGTCTCGAAGGCCCGCTCGGCCGCCAGACCGGAGGGGATGACGGCGCCGAAGCGGATGAAGTCGAGCCTCGGGAAGCGCTCGACGGCCGCATCGACGAAGCGCTCCAGGTCCGCCTCCTCGGCGCCCGGGCGGGTGAGGGTATAGTCGATTCCCAGCGTGTAGCATGTCCGTCCGGCGGCCCTGCGTTCATCCTTGACCCGGTGCAGGATATCCAGCGCTTTCATGCCGCGCTCGAAGGCGCCGGCGCGCCCGCGGACGGCATCGTGGATCGCCGCGTCGGCGCCGTCGACGCTCACGGCGACGCCCGAGACCGAATCGGCCAGCGCGGCAGCGGACCTCTCCTTCATCGACCAGCCTGTCGTGAACAGGGTCACCTCGACACCGGCGTCATGAAGGCGCTTCATGGCCTCGACCGCCCAGGGGACGGACATCGGTTCGCCGCCGCTGAACATCACGTTCTCGGCCTGGGCGCCGAGCATCACGTCGACGACCCGCATGGCGGCGGCCCGGTCCAGCGTGCGGGCCGGCCGGCGCCCGGATTCCGAATAGCAATGTCCGCACCTGAGCGGGCAGTTATAGGTAATATCCCAGATGAATTTCCTGATTTTAACAGTCATTATTCGTGCTCCGAAGGATGCCCGGCGGCTCAAGCAGAAGGAAGGGCAACGAAATTAAGTATCTTTCACACGTTATATAGATGCCACTAAGCGGTGGTTGAGTCTTTGAAGGATCGCACGATATAACGATCAAATCTCAGGTTGTACTTGCGCATGTATGCCGTAGAGTCACCCCACTGGAATCGTGTAACAACATTACGTCAAATGAAGCTGGATAGAGCAATGGGCGTGGGAAACAGGGTTCCTGAGCGAGCAGCGAAGCGCTTCCCCCGCCGGGCCGCCCACGTGGCGATCCGGGGCTACCAGCTCACGCTCTCCGGCCTGATCGGTCGCCAGTGCCGTCACTTGCCATCATGCTCGGAATACACCGATGAGGCGATCCAGCTGCACGGCTTCTGGCCGGGCGGCTGGATGGGACTCGCCCGAATCTGCCGTTGCGGCCCGTTCGGCACCCACGGCATCGACCTAGTGCCCGAAACATTGCCCGACGGCGCGGCCTGGTATAAGCCCTGGGCCTATGGCCGCTGGCGGGGCGTCAACGCGCCGGAAACCGCCCCGGCGATCACCTGCGATTCAGTCGAACCTGACGGCGGCTGAGCTCGCGTCCCTCTCAACGCCCCGTCGGCCCCGCTTACCTGCTCCGTTGGCAGGAGTGAGCCAGGAGAACCATTCGATGATTACCCTGACATTCCCCGATGGCGCCCAGCGCCAGTACGAATCCGGCATCACCGGCCGTGAGATCGTGGAAGGCATCGCCAAGTCGCTCGCCAAGCGCACCGTCGCCATGGCGCTCGAGGGCACGGTCGCCGATCTCTCCGATCCGATCACCCGGGATGCCAAGATCGAATTTCTGAATCGCGAGGATCCCCGCGCCCTGGAGCTGATCCGGCACGACGCCGCGCACGTGCTCGCCGAGGCGGTGCAGGAGCTGTTTCCCGGCACGCAGGTCACCATCGGGCCGGTGATCGAGAACGGCTTCTATTACGATTTCGCCCGCAACGAGCCCTTCACGCCCGAGGACTTCCCGGCCATCGAGGCGAAGATGCGCGAGATCATCGCGCGCGACAAACCCTTCACCAAGGAGGTCTGGAGCCGCGACAAGGCCCGGCAGGTGTTCAGGGAGAAGGGCGAGGCCTACAAGATCGAGCTCATCGACGCGATCCCGGAAGGCCAGGATCTCAAGATCTACGCGCAGGGCGACTGGTTCGACCTGTGCCGCGGCCCGCACATGACCTCGACGGGCAAGATCGGCAACGCCTTCAAGCTCATGAAGGTGGCGGGCGCCTATTGGCGCGGCGACTCGAACAACGCCATGCTCACCCGCATCTACGCGACCGCCTGGGCGAACCAGGAGGATCTCGACGCCTATATCCGCCAGCTCGAGGAAGCCGAGAAGCGCGACCACCGCCGTCTGGGCCGCGAGATGGACCTGTTCCACTTCCAGGAGGAGGGGCCGGGCGTCGTGTTCTGGCACCCGAAGGGCTGGACGGTGTTCCAGGAGCTGATCTCCTACATGCGCCGCCGCCTGAAGGGCACCTACAAGGAGGTGAACGCGCCGCAGATCCTGGACAAGTCCCTGTGGGAGACCTCCGGCCACTGGGGCTGGTACTCGGACAACATGTTCGCCGTGAAGTCGGCCTCGGCCTTCCTGCGGCCGAACGATCCGGAGGCTGATCAGCGCGTCTTCGCGCTCAAGCCCATGAACTGCCCGGGCCATGTCCAGATCTTCAAGCACGGCCTCAAGTCGTACCGCGACCTGCCCGTGCGGCTCGCGGAGTTCGGCGCCGTTCACCGCTACGAGGCGTCCGGCGCCCTGCACGGGCTGATGCGCGTGCGCGGCTTCACCCAGGACGACGCCCACATCTTCTGCACCGAGGAGCAGCTCGAGGCGGAATGCCTCAAGATCAACGACCTCATGCTGTCGGTCTATCGGGACTTCGGCTTCGAGGAAGTGGTGGTGAAGCTGGCCACCCGGCCCGAGAAGCGCGTCGGCACCGATGCCATGTGGGATCACGCCGAGGGCATCCTGCGGCGTGTCCTCGACCGGATGGCGGCGGAGTCCGGCGGTCGCATCAAGACCGGCGTCAACGAGGGCGAGGGAACGTTCTACGGCCCGAAGTTCGAGTACACCCTGAGGGACGCCATCGGGCGCGACTGGCAGTGCGGAACCACGCAGGTGGACTTCAACCTGCCCGAGCGGTTCGGCGCCTTCTACATCGCTCCGGACGGCGAGAAGAAGCAGCCCGTGATGGTGCACCGGGCGATCTGCGGCTCCCTCGAACGGTTCCTCGGAATCCTGATCGAGAGCTACGCGGGTCACTTCCCGCTCTGGCTCGCGCCGGTGCAGGCGGTGGTCGCCACCATCACGTCCGAGGGCGACGAATACGCCATGGAGGTGGTGCGCGCCGCCGAGGCCGCAGGCCTTCGCGTCGAGCCGGACCTGCGCAACGAGAAGATCAACTACAAGGTCCGCGAGCACTCGCTCGTGAAGGTGCCGGTGCTTCTCGTGGTCGGCCGCAAGGAAGCGGCCGAGCGCACGGTCTCGATCCGCCGCCTGGGAAGCCCGAACCAGCAGACCATGACCCTCGACGAGGCCTTGAAGGTTCTCGCCGCCGAAGCGGTCACGCCGGACCGCCGGCAAGCGGCCGAAGCCGTCACGGAGCCTGAAGGGCACGTGACCCTCGACGGGCACCACGTGGTTGAGCGGACGATCGCTTAAGACCCATCGCATTCATGGAAAAGGCGGCGCTTCCGACAGGAGACGCCGCCTTTTCATTTGCTCAACCTTGTTCCGAGAGTCCGGCCCGGGACTGACACTCCCGCCGTCATGGCCGGGCTCGTCCCGGCCATCCCGATCGATTGGAGCGCGGCGCCTTTCGGATCGGCATCATCGGCACGAGGCCGGTGATGACCGCGTGGATCCCGGGCAGGTCACGTCGTCTGCCGCTGTCGGCCCGTGGCGCGTCCGCCGGCCGCCGTGCCGGCCGTCGGTCCGGCGGTGCCCACGCCCGGATTGCCCGTGGCCGCGCCCGCGTCGCCGGCTTCCGTTCCGGTGGCATGGGATCCCTGGCGCTGGCCGACGCGCAGGTTGTTCTGCACGTGGCTGACGCCCGACACGGATTCGGCGAGATCCTCCGCCCGCCGCTTCTCGTTGCGGTCGCGGACCGTACCCGTGAGGGTGACCTCGCGGTTCTGGACCTGCACCTCGATCTCGGACGCGTCAATGGTGGCATCGTCGGTCAGGCGCTCGTTGATGTCTTCCCGGATACGCTCGTCCGAGCGCTGGTAGCCCTTCGGGCCGCGGCCCTGATGCTCGCCCCGGCGCACCTCGCCGCGGCTCGCCGTCGCGTCGTTGCCGAAGCGGGTGTTGCCCGGACCCATGCCGTAATTAGAGTGATCGCGGCGCTCGTTCACGAGGCTCCAGGTGCGCTCCCGATCCTGCATGCGGCGATCATCCTCGCTGCTGTCGTCGCCGGGACGGGCGCGCTCGCCCGTGATGGTGGAGGCGCCGAAGCGCTTGGGATGGTAGCCTCGTCCGGCCGAGCCGCGGCCTGCATATTCGTCGCCGTAGCTCTGGTAACCGTCGCCGCCGAAGCCGCCGCGCATGCGGGCGTTGCGGGCGTTCTCCTCACCGGGATAGCCGAAGCTCCCGAAGGCCGCGCGCACGTCGTCTTCTTCGCGGAAGCGGAACTGACCGCGGCCCGCGTTCTGGGAGCGGTCGTCCCGGCCGCGACGGTCGTCGTGATAATCGTGCGGGCGGTGGCGCCAGTCGTCATCATCGCTTCTCAGGCGCCGGTCGAGCTCACGCCGCTCGTCGCCCGTCAGGCGCGCCTGACCGCCGCCGCGAGTCTGGTCCGCCCGCGACGATGTCGGCGTTCCCGAGCGGTCGGGCTCCGACGGGGTGGAGATGCGGTGCAGCGCGCGGGAGGCATCGCTCTCCCGATCGGTCGCGAGATCGCCCAGCGCCACGATCCCGACGAGATGCTTGTCGTGATCGACCACCGGAAGACGGCGGATCTGATGGTCGCTCATCAGCTCGACGATGTGGCCGACGTCGTCGTCGTCGAAGCACCACCACACATTGTCGGACATGATGTCCCGTACGCGGGTCGTGTCCGGGGGAAGGCCTGCAGCCGTCGCCCGGACGGTGATGTCCCGGTCCGTCACCATGCCGCGCAGGCGGCGTCCGTCGCAGACGGGCAGCACGCCGACATTCATCTCGTCCATGAGCCGGGCCGCTTCCTGGATGGTCCGGTCGGGACTCACCACGCGCACGTTGCGGGTCATGATCTCTGCGATCTTCATGAGCTTCCTCTCCAGCAAGGTCACGCCTTGGGAGTTCAGGCTCATGAGCGGCGCGACCGGTGACAAAGCATTGGACCCAAAAGTGGAATCCACTTTTGGGATGAATTCGATGCTTCAATTTCAAGCAGCGCATCGTCCGGAGCGGACCCGAAGGGCCGCGTCAGCGAAAACCGGATCCACTTTTCCGCACGATGCGCTAGCCATCGGTCAATGCCGCCAGGGCGGAAAGGTTCAGCGGGGTCAGGGAGTGGCGATGATCTCGATGTCCCGGTCGAGCCCGCTCTCGATCTTGAACTCGCGGGTATAGACCTTGCCCTCGTGGCGCGCGATCAGAACGTACTCGCCCTCCGCCAGGGTGACCGACGGAAATGCCCCGATGGCTTCGCGGATCACGTCGCCGCCGGGGGTGAGCACACTGAAGGCCGTTCCGGCGAAGGCCTCGCCGCCGGCCGAACCGACGAGCTTCAAGGTGACCGTGGCGGCCCGGTGATTGAGGGTCGCCTCGGTGACGCGCCCGGATTCTACCTTCAGGTCGCTGCGCATGATGGCGTTGGCGTCGCCATAGGTGGAGACCACGTGGTAGGTGCCCTCGGGCAGGCGGATCATGTCGTTCGCCTTGGCGTCGGCGATCACGAGGCGGCCTTCGGAGTTCTGCGCCTCCGGCACGTAGACCGAGAAGGTGACCCGGTTTGGCGCGATGGGATTGCCGCTCACCGCGCCCTTGAGCTGGAGCGCGCCGGCATTGATGGCGAGCCGTTCGTTGAGGTTGCCCCGCTGCACGCTGATGCGCTTCGACGCGCTCGCGAAGCCGTAGGCCACGTGGATGATGTAGTTGCCTGGCGACAGGGTGAAGCTCGGCATCGGGCTCGTGGAGCGGGCGACGATGTTGGGCTGGGACGCGTCGCCGCGATCCTCGAAAATCCGCCAGACGAGGCCCGAGCGGATCGGCTCGTTGCTGCCGGCAAAGGTCGCGCCGGCATTGAGCGTAACCTGCCCGACGGATATGGCCGGCAGGCTCTGGGACATGGACGGCACCGACGGCGCCTGAGCCGACGAGGGGCCGGCTGCCACGAGGCCGAGCAGGCCGAGAGTCCAAAAGGGCTGTTTCACGAACAATGTCATCGATGGAAAAAGGCTCTCATTCGAGCGGCGCGGCAATTGCCGTCCGGATCGGCGCCTCGTCGCTTTTGACCAGATCGGCCGCTGCGGCAACCAGATTTTCGATCGACATGGGCCGGAAGTGGAACTCGACCCGGTGCCGCCCGGGGCCGATCTCCACGCCCCGGAACAGGAGGTTGGCGCGCAGGATCGGCCGGCGCTCGCCATCGACCCACGCCTCCCAGCCGGGATAATGGATGTCGTGCAGCACCAGGATGCCGCTCTCGCCGCTCTCGACATCGAGCGTGACCGAGTTTCGCTGGTAATCGACGATGCGTGCCTCCGCCCTGGCCTTGTCCCGGGTGGCACCTGCCGGCGTGTAGGAGCCCTTGAGCAGGGACATGCTCTCCTCGTCGACGAGGGCTTCGGTCTCCCGGTTGAACTCCGGCAATTCCTCCTGGCCCAGCACGGCTTCCGAATCCACGGGCGCCACATGATGCGCCACGTAGGCGCGGGGCACGGAGGTGTTGAGCCGGTAGATCCACATCCGGCCGGTTCCATACACGACCTCCGCCCCGGTCAGGCGCGGGAAATGGCGCGGGAGCTTCTCCACCGGTCGGTCGAGCACGATGTAGTCGAGCCCGAGCAGGCTCGCGAGCTGGCACTTGTAGCCGCGGAAGCTCGTCGGGAACCGGCGCAGATTGGGATCCTCCGCATTCTCGCCAGGACCGATGGCCCGCTCGTAATCGGCCAGCCGCAGGGGGTTGTACCCGATGATGTCCTCGATCCCGAGAACCATGGAGGCGTTCTGCCAGGCCCCCTTCAGGCCGAGGATCTCAACGCGCGGATATTCACCCTGCGCATGGCGCTCGGCGAGTTCCCGCTTGAGGATCTGCAGGCCCTGCAGCTGCTCGGGCGGCAGCTTCGTGAACACCGTGTAGCGCTCGGCCGGCTCCGCATTCAGGGCCGAGGCCGCATGGCGGCCGATGAGCTCCGCGCCCGTCAGGGTCACCAGCACGAGAGCCATGGCGCCGCGCGCGGCCGCGGAGCCGCTCGCCCTGGTGATCACAACAACCGCCAAGGCGGCAACGGCGAGGCTTGCACCGATCTCGGCGAGCGCCGGGGAGACATGACCTCCCTTGATGGCGAAGGCGAGGGCGCTGGCGACCGCCGCGATGAGGAGCCCGAGAGCCAGGAGCGGCAGGACGGCCCAGAGCCGTCCGAGCGTCGCCCGGTTCCAGCGCGGGAGACCATCCGTCGCATAGCGGTGGACGAGATAGCCGGCCGCGAAAGCCAGGGCGATGTTGATGAGGAAGGTGGCATCCGCCGGCCTGCGGTAGAGGTTCACGCCCGGCATGTGGTCGAAGATGACCTCGAAGCCCGGCGTATAGCGCCCGAGGGCATAGAGCAGGGCCGCGAGGCCGACGATCAGGAAGAAGCGGAACTCGCGCGCGAACAGGCGCCCGCCCGCGATGCCGTGCCACAGGAGGAGGAGCGCCGGGATCGTGCCGATGAACAGGTAGTTGGTGGCGCGGTCTGTCCAGGTGCCCTCGGACAGGCTGTGCCAGTCCGGTCCCCAGTAATCGTAGGTCCAGCGCAGGGACCCGAAGACGTTGCCGAACAGGATCGTCGCGAGGCTTTCGGGGGGCAGCGACCCCATGGCCGCGACCCCAAAGCCGAAGGACGGGCGCGTCGACGTTGCGAGGAACTGCATCGTCAGCACGACCGGCACGGCAAGAAGCGACCCGCCGACCAGACCCATGAAGACGAGGAGCCCCAGACGCGACCTGAGATAGGCGAAGGATTGCGGCGCGACCCAGACCCGTTGCGCGGCCAGACCGACGAGGGTCAGGGCGCAGAGGAACGCGACCTGGTCGCGTCCGATGACCATCATGGCGGCGCTCAGGGCGAACAGGAGACCGTAGCGGTAGGAGCGGCGATCGAGGGCTTCCTCAAGCAGCCAGAAGGCGACAGGGAAGAAGCCGTAGCTGAAGATCATCCCCGTATGCTGGAGCCGCGCCGTCGCGGAGCCGCCGAGCATGAACACGAGAGCCGCCGCCACGGCTCCGGCCGGATGCCATCCTCTCCGGCGAAACAGGGGCACGAAGGCCAGCGCCCCGGGAAGGAAATGCGCGAACACGACTCCGTCGAAGAGCTCCATGGACGGTTCGGGGACGAGCCATCCGAACAGCAGCATGGTGGGCGTGAAGAGGAGGGACTGAGGGTCGGCCGCCGACGGGTGCCCGCCGAAATGGTAGGGGTTCCACAGGGGTAGTTCCCCATGAGCAAGGGCGCTGCCCAGGTAGCGCAGGGTCGGGTAGAACTGGTTCTTGGAATCCCACGGGACGACCGTTCCCGTCAGGGGCCAGATGGCGGCCGCCAGCGCCCAGGCGACCAGAATGAGCGCACAGGCCAGCACGACCTGGCGATGCGTCCAGGCTGTCGGGTAAGGAGGACTGTCCAGTCCGGTGTTCGATGTCTGCATTGCACTCAGGCGGCGCTGCGCCAACTCACATTGTCCCTTTGGACCCGGCCTCGGCCTGCCTGATGCATGCCGCCGGCTCCGTCACGGGCTGAAACCTGCTTGGCGTCTGACCGCACTCCCCCTATACATCCGCTGCTGTTTCTTTTGTGCAGCGGCGTGTCCGCGGACACCCGCGCCTCCTCAAGCGCAGCAAGACGGCGACACGATGGCAAGCCGGGGCCTGCCGGGTCCGCAGCCTTCGAGGGCGTCCATCTACATTGTTCCACATTATTCGAGCCGGATGAAGATCCCATGAATGAGTGCCTCTCCCGACTCCTGCAGCGCCGCTCCGTGCCTCCGCGCTGGCTGGGAGAGCCGGGTCCGAGCGACCGGGAGGTCGAAGCCCTCCTGACGGTCGCCTCCCGGGTGCCGGACCACGGCAAGCTGGTCCCCTGGCGCTTCATCCTGATCCAGGGCGAGGCCAGGGGGCGTCTCGGGGACGTGCTGGCGACGGCCTTCCAGGCGGACAACCCCGGCGCCGGCGCCGAGCAGATCGCGGCCGAGCGGGAGCGCTTCACGCAGGCGCCCCTCGTGGTCGCGGTGGTGTCCCGGGTGGTCCCGCACGTGAAGATCCCCGACTGGGAGCAGGTCCTCTCGGCCGGCGCCGTCTGCATGAACCTTCTCACCGGGGCGACGGCTCTCGGCTATGGCGCGTCCTGGCTCTCGGGCTGGGCGGCCTTCGACCGGCGGGTGCTGGACGTCCTGGGGCTGACGCCCGACGAGCGGATCGCCGGCTTCGTCCATATCGGGACGGCCCAGGAGACCCCGCCCGATCGCGACCGGCCCTCTCTCTCCGACATCGTCACGCGGTTCTGACAGCTTTCCGTTCGTCGCATGCCCTGCGGCGAACCGGTGGCTCCTTCGCCGGGAAATGCTCCAACATGTTCTACGAAACCTCGACCAATGCCCACGGCCTGCCGCACGACCCGTTCAAGGCCATCGTCACGCCCCGCCCCATCGGCTGGATCACCGCCATGAGCGCCAGCGGGGAGGTGAATCTGTCGCCCTATTCGTTCTTCAACGCCGTCTCCGAGCGCCCGCCCATGGTGGCGTTTTCCTCGGCGGGCAGGAAGGACGCGCTCACCTTCATCGAGGAGACCGGCGAGTTCGTCTGCAACCTGGCGACCTATGACCTGCGCGAGCAGATGAACCTGACCTCTGCGGTCCTGCCGCGCGGCGAGAGCGAGATGGACCATGCCGGGCTGAAAGCCGCGCCCTCCCGGCTGGTGAAGCCGCCGCGGGTGGCCGACGCCCTGGCGGCGCTCGAATGCCGGTGGCTGCAGACGGTGCCGCTCAACCCCCTGGGGGGAGGGGATCCGTCCTATTACCTCGTCATCGGCCAGGTGGTCGGCATCCACATCGACGACCGCTACATCGTGAACGGCCTCGTCGACACCGCCGCCATGCGCCCGATCGCCCGATCGGGCTACCGGGACTACTTCGTGGCGACGCCCGAGACCAGGTTCTCGATCACCCGACCGGGGGGCTAGTTCCGATCCGACCGGACAAGGTCTCGGCCGAAGCGCAGGGACTGTCCCGCCTCTCGCCTGGCCCAGGCCGTGAAGGCCTTGATCCGCGGGTCCGTGGCGGATTCCTTGAGCGTGACGACGTAGTAGGATGCGTTCACCCGGACGCCAATCCCGAAGGGATTGACGAGACGCCCCGCGCGAAGATCGTCCTCCACGAGGGCGTGCCGCGTCAGCCCGACCCCGTCGCCCCGGATGGCAGCCTCGATCACGAGGAGTGAGTGCGCCATCGTGACGCCGGCGTTGACCACGACGGACGTCGCCTGGGTGCGCTGGAGCCACCGGGGCCAGTCGTGCCGCTCGTTATGGAGCAGCCTGTGGTGCACGAGATCGTCCGGCGTATGCAGCGGATGGTCGCCTCTGACCAGGGCCGGGCTGCAGATCGCAATGACCTCCTCGTCCATCAGCAGGGTCGAGACGCAGCGCGGGTAGCGGCCGGCACCGTAGCGGATCGCCAGGTCCACATCGCCGCGCCAGAAGTCGGCGAGTTCATCCGACGTCCGGATCCTGACGCCGATCTCCGGATGTGCGTCCTGAAAGCGCGACAGGCAGGGGATCAGCCACTTGATGGCGAAGGAATCCATGGTGCTGATGACGAGCGGGGCCGTCCGGTCCCGCTCCTGGGCGTCCTGGGTGGCGGCCGCCATGTCGTCGAAGGACTTGTGCAGCACGCCGGCGTAGCGCGCGCCGGCGGCGGTGAGTTCGACCCGGCGCGTCGATCGGTGAAAGAGCGGACGGCCGATGAACAGCTCGAGCTCCCGGATCTGGCGGCTGACTGCGCTGTGCGTCACGTTCAATTCCTCGGCAGCCCGGCTGAAGCTCGTGAGGCGGGCTGCCGCTTCGAAGGCCCGCAGGGCCGTCAGGGAGGGAAGTTTGCGCGCTTTCATCGAATTTCGGTTCACGGCGACGACTTGTAAGTCATCGAAGTCACCGTCCCTCCAAGGTTTGATCGAACGGAATTCGTGACATGATGTAACATATTGTGCTGTTTTTGTCGTTTGTCACGAACCGGAGGCTGATCTTCCCTGAAGGCCGACGTGGCATGGGCCCGTCGCCAACAGAGGACCAGACGATGACGAACCACATTTCCCGCACGGAGCTTCTCCGCAAGCTGCTCAGCAAGGACCGGCCGATCCTGCTCGAAGCTCTGCCCGAGAAGTACTTCGCTCACGCTCACATTCCCGGCGCGATCAACGTGCCGCACGATCAAGTGGACCATCTGGCTGCGTCGGCGCTGCCTCGGAAGGATGCATCGGTGGTGGTCTATTGCGCCAGCGCAACCTGCCAGAACTCGCATCTTGCGGCACTGCGCTTGGCCGAGCTGGGCTACAGGGATGTGCAGATCTATATCGAGGGCAAGAAGGACTGGATCGATGCGGGCCTGCCTGTCGAAGGCAAGGGCTAGTCGGCTTTGCCCTCGGTTCAGGGCTGATCCTACTCGGCGTGATTCTCGTGTCCTTCACGCTTCCCGGACCGAGATGAGCCGAGGCGCGAATGGTCCTGTAGCAGGATCATCCTCAGAGCCGGCCGGCGCGCCTCAGGGGCCGTTCAGCCCAAGGCAGATGCGGCGGCCAAGACCCAATTCTCGATCACCCGCCCGGCCGGGTGAGGCGCGCTGCGCCTGAACCGGGGGAATATCCTGGTATCGAGCAAAAGACAGTGGCCTGCGGGGGCCGCAGGCCACTTCTAGTCGTTGGATCTAGCTTAGATCACGAAGAAGTCCTTGTTGGACATCGTGGTCAGCTTCCTGGAGAGTTGGGCGATTTCGATTGCCTTGCCCTTCCCCGAGCCGTCGGCATCATAGGACAGAACACCCGTCTTGTCGTTGTAGATGACATAGTCGTTCTTGTCCTTCGCCTTGCTGCCGATGGTGAAGAACGCCTTGCTGAGCTGCTTGGGGCTGGACGGCGTGCCCGCTCCCAGCTTCTTGAAGATGATGTTGTCCAGGTAGATGCTGTCGTCGTTGACGGAGTAGTCCTTGATCGTGTCGAAATTGACCTTGCGGTCGGTGCTCCACGTGCCAAGCGCCGCGTCGAAGACGAACACGTCCTTGCCCTTCTCGCCCCACAGCGTGTCGTTGCCGTAGCCTCCGGAGAGCTTGTCGTCTCCGGCTCCGCCTTTGAACACATCCATTCCGGCGCCGCCCGCAAGGATGTCGGCCGTGGCTGTGCCGGTCACGTTCTCGGCTGCGACATCGATCACGTTGACCGTGAAAGACTTTTCGAAGGTCGCGCCGGCTGCGTCCTTCACGCGGACCTTGATCGTGTGCGACGTGGCCTGCTCGTAATCGAGTTTGAGGCCATCGGCGACCTTCAGGGTGCCGTTCGCATCGACCGTGAAGCGTCCACCTGCGGTATCCGCCAGTTCATAGGTGAATGCGCCACCTTCGGGATCCGAAACCGTCAGCTTGCCGACGTCCTTCCCAGATGCCGCGTTCTCCTCGATCTTCGCGTTCGAGAGAGAGATGTTTGAGGGTGCATCGTTGACCGGCTTGATGGTCAGCGTGAACGTCTGAGGCTCGCTCCTGGTGCCGGAAGCATCTACCGCTCGGTACTGGAAAGTGACGTCGCCGTTGAAATCGGCGGCCGGAACGTAGCGGAATGTGCCGTCGGCGTTGAGCGTCAGACCTGCCACCGGCGCGACCAGCTCATAGGTGATGGCGTCGCCGTCCACATCCGTCGCATCGGGAAGTTCTCCTATGAGAGCCTTGTCCTCGTCGCCGGAAGCGCTGTTTCCTCTGATGGAAGCAACAGGTGCATCGTTCACGCCGGTGACCGCGACCGTGATGATCTGGGTCGCAGTGCCGTCCAGTGACTTAACGGTCAGCGTCTGTTCGACGATCTCACCCTTCTTCAGGGACTGGGCTGCCGCATCGTCGCGGGCAAACGTCCACAGGCCTGTTGTGTGGTTGAATGTGAACTTGCCGTACTGCTTCTGAAGGTCCGCGGCGTTCACAGCCTGGAAGGTATCATCTCCCCAGTCTTCATCCTTGACGGAGAGAATGTCCATAACAGTGTGTATTTCGCCATCCTCGATCAGCGAACCGGTGCTGCCGCCCGTGATGGTCGCACCGTGTTCGGCCTCGATTTCAGCATCGGCGTCCGCGAGCGCCGTGATGATCTTGCCGTCGCCGAAGAATTTTCCGCCTGGCTGAGCATTCCGGAGCGCAAGCATGCGGACGCCGAGTTCAGCCATATAGGCCGGCTCGTCGAGGTGGCTGACGATTTCAGCCAGCACCGTGGTGAAAGCGTCGTCCGCCAGATCCTCCGCGCGAGCGCGTACATCCGGATCACTGCTATTGGTCCATTCCGCGATCAGATCCTGGCGATGCTGATGGACCAGTTCGATGGTATCGAGGACCGCGTCGGTCATCTCGGTTGCCGTCGTGGCCGCGTCGAGTGCCGTGATGAACTCATACTTGGCATATTCGACCTCGATCTGCATGTCGACGGCCGCCTTGATGTCGTCGATCGTAGCGAAGTCGCCGAACAGGGTCCTGATTTCCAACACGCCGAGGCCGATCGCCTTTTCGCGGCCGCCGCCATCCGGAAGAGTGTTCAGCTTGTCGAGGTGGTCCTGATCGAGCAAGTCGTCGCTGTTCGCCTTGATCGCCGCCAGAGTTTCCTCCCAATCGGCGGCATTGTTGAAGGCGTCGATAATCGCTTGAGACATCTCATATTCCCCCAATGGTTCACCGGCCAGCGAACCTGTCTGTGCGCCAGTGCAGCCGCTGTCAGCGGTCGCACGGCTTCGTGAATTGGCCTGTGTCCAGCCCACTTCCGATCCTGCAGGAGGGGCTTGTTGTAACAGCGTCTCGCATAAGGGGATGACGTCGGCGCGGGAACTATCCGTTTGGATAGGATATCACGTCTAAATCCCTGTCGGCCGGATCGATAGTCGACAGGTGGGCTTTTCAGCCACAGCGGAGCTGCCGGAGCAGGGATCGTTGCTCCTGCTCCGCGCACTTGGCCGAGGGTTTGGGATGCTATTGAAAGCGCCCGGAACGCACCATTGCCAGGCGCGGCCCCTTCAGGAACGGGAGACGGCGCTGGACCCCGCGAGTGCCCTATGGAGTTCGGACGATCGCGCCAATCATCAGAGCCGACTCAAGACCCGGAGGCGATTCCAAAGCCGTCATCAAGCCTCTAAAGCAGGCCGGCGCGTCTGAGGAGCCGCTCGGCTCTCAGCAGGTGCGGGCGGTCGAGCATCTCGCCGTTGACCCCGACGACGCCAGCTCCCGGGTTGGCCTTGAACGCATCGATCACCGCCTGCGCCCGCTCGATCGCCTCGGGCGACGGGGTGAAGGCCTGGTTGATCACCGGGACTTGCGCGGGATGGATCGCCATCTTGGCCAAGAAGCCGTCGCGCCGCGCCGTCCGGCACTCGGCCTCGAGGCCGGCCATGTCGCGGAAGTTGGTGAAGACGGAATCGATCGCGTCGACGCTTGCCGCCGCGGCGCCCAGGAGGGTGAGGGAGCGGGCAAGCCGGTACGGGTCGGTATAGGCGCCGTCCTCCGCCCGGTTCGTCTCGGCGCCGAGATCGGCCGACAGGTCCTCGCCGCCCCACGTCAGGCCCATCAGGCGGTGGCTCGAGCCCGCGAAGGTGCCCAGCGCGAAGACGCCGGCGGCCGTCTCCGTGCCGATCGCCAGGATGCGGGTCGCTCCGTCGTCCAGGCCGAACTCCGCCTCGCGCACCGCCAGCTTGGCGCCGAGATGCGCCACGTCCGCTCCACCGACCGTCTTGGGCAGCACGATGCCGTCAGGGGCGGAGCGCATCACGCCGTCGAGATCCGCATCGATGAGGCCCGTGGTCAGCCCGTTGACGCGGACATACAGGCGGGGGCGGTTCGTGTCCCGGCCCCGCTCGCCGAGAAAGGCGGCCGTGATGCGGCGGGCCTCCGCCTTGGCATCCAGGGCGACCGAATCCTCCAGGTCGATGAGGAGCACGTCGGCGGCCGACCCCATGCCTTTTTCGAGCTTCCTCAGGCTGTCGCCCGGCACGAACAGCAGGGAGCGCATCAGGCGCTCCTCTTGCGCATGAAGGCCTGCCGCCGGCATTCGGCCACGAGCGTGCCGTCCTGCTTGTAGGCGCGGTGGATGAACTCGACGATCCCGGCATCCGGACGCGACTTCGATTCCCGCTTGGCGACAATCTCCGTGGTGGCGCTGACGGTGTCGCCTTCGAATAGCGGGGCGGGGAACGTCACGTCCGTCATGCCGAGATTGGCGATGGTGGTACCCACCGTGGTGTCGTTGACCGAGATGCCGATCAGGAGCCCGAGGGTGAACAGGGAGTTCATCAGCGGCTTGCCCCATTCCGTCTCGGTGGCGCAGAAATGCGCATCGATGTGGAGCGGCTGCGGGTTCAGGGTCATGTTGGAGAACAGCATGTTGTCCATCTGCGTCACCGTCCGGGTCAGGCGGTGCCGGATGGTGGTGCCAACGGCGAAATCCTCGAAATAGAGCCCACCCCTCGGGTGTCTGGTCTCATCGTTCATGACGGCGTCCTCATCGTTTTGAATGGCACGTTGGATCCCATGCCTTCACGGTCATCAATAGCCGAATTGCTCCCGCAGGATCCGTTCGTCCAGGCTGTGGCCGGGATCGTGCAGCATGACGAGATCGACGCTGCGATCCATGGAGACATGCACGTGGGAGACATTGCGGAATTCCGTGTGGTCGGCCACGGCGCTGACGGGACGGTTCTCGGATTCCAGAACCTCGATCTGGATCTTGGCGTGGTCCGGCAGAAGCGCGCCGCGCCAGCGGCGGGGCCGGAAGGCGGAGATCGGAGTCAGGGCCAGCAGGGGCGCATTGAGCGGCAGGATCGTCCCGCCGACCGAGAGATTGTAGGCGGTCGATCCGGCCGGCGTCGACACCAGGATGCCGTCGGCGATGAGTTCCGGGATGCGCACGTGGGAATCGACGCTCACGCGCAGCTTTCCAGCCTGGTAGGTCTGCCGCAGCATCGAGACTTCGTTGATGGCGCGGGCCGTGTGGGCCACCCCGTGCACGTCCCAGGCCACCATCAGCAGGGGGTGCACGACGCTGCGCTCGGCTTCTTCCAGGCGCTCGAACAGGTCTTCTTCCCGATAATCGTTCATCAGGAAGCCGACCGTGCCCTTGTTCATGCCGTAGATCGGCTTGCCCGTGCCCATGAACCGGTGGAGGCTCTGCAGCATCAGGCCGTCGCCGCCGAGCGCCACGATGACGTCGGCCTCCTCGGGCATCGCATTGGCATAGCGGGCCTGCAGAGTCTTCAGCGCGCTCTGGGCGTCAGGGGCGGCGCTGGCGACGAATGCGATGTTGTTGAATCGGCGGGCCATGCCCAGTTACCCTCGTGGCGTCCGATCGGATGCGGAGGACAGGCATAGCATGGATCGCCCACTTCTCGTCTATACGACCTTTCCCGATATGGACACCGCCCTGTCGATCGGCGAGCGGCTCGTCCGGGACCGGCTGATCGCCTGCATCAACGTGCTGCCGGGCATGCGGTCCGTCTACGCGTGGAAGGGCAGCGTCGAACAGGGTCAGGAGGCGGCGGCCATCCTGAAGACCCGCCGGGGCCTTCAGGATGAGGTGCATCGGGCCCTCAAGGAGAGGCACCCTTACGAGACGCCGGTCGTCCTCTTCCTCGAGCCGACCGGCGCGGATGCGGCCACCCTGGAGTGGCTGATCGGCGAGACGTCCTGACGCGGACCTAGACGGCCGGGCTCCACTGCACCGGCACGAAGCGGAACCCGCTGCCCTCTTTGGCGATATGGCCGGTGCCCGGGAAGGGCGCATGATAGAACGCCACCTGCGCCCGCTCGGCGGCTGCGAGATCCAGCATCTTCCGGCGGGTGGCCCGGGCCTGATCCGCATCCATGTCGAAGACGGCCGACCAATCCGGATTTCGCACGAACAGCGCCGGATGGTTCGCCGTATCCGACAGGATCAGCAGGCGGCCCGAACCCGACGAGAGCATGTAGGCCGTGTGGCCGGGCGTGTGTCCCGGCGCCGCGATGCTCGTGAGGCCGGGCACGAGCTCCTTGTCCATCTCGTACTGTTTCACGTCCCTGGCGATGGGGCCGAACACCCGGCGGGCGCCCTGGAAGCCGCCCCTGGCGTTCTCGGGAGCTTGGTTCATGCGGGCATCGTCCATCCAGAAGGCCCATTCGGCGGCCGGCACCATGACCTCCGCGTTCGGGAACACCGCCGTGCCGTCCTTGCGGCGAAGGCCGTTGATGTGGTCGCCATGGAAGTGGCTGATGACCACCGTGTTGACCTGCGCCGGGTCGAAGCCGGCCGCACGGAAATTCTCCATCCAGCGGCCCGTTGTGGGAGCGCCCATGTCTCCGTTGCCGGTGTCGATCACGGTCAGCCGGTCGCCGTTCCTGATGACGAGGCCGTTGAAGGTGAGCTGAATGGTGTCCTGGGGCAGAAACGCCTCGCGGGCGGCCTGCTGGACGGTCGGGAGCTCCGCATTGCGGATGAACCCGTCGAGAGGCCGCGGCGCGGAACCGTCGTTGACGGCCGTTACCTCGATGTCGCCGACCTTGTAGCGGTAGAAGCCGGGCGCCTGACGGCTGCCGGATCCCTGCGCCGGAGCCGGAGCGGGAGTTTGAGCCAAGGCCGGAGCGCCGAGGGGAGCGGCGGCGAGGGCGGTGCTGGCCAGAACGGTGCGGCGTGTGATGGTCATGGGCGTCTCCAGGAATGGGACCAGAAGCCTAGAACGGTCACGCTTGGAAACAAGGCATCGGGTTTTCACAAGTCAGCGAGCGCCTTCATCCTATCGGCCCGCTGTCGAGAGATGATGCAGGGCGATTCCGCTCGTCGTCGCCACATTGAGCGAGTCGAATCCGCCGCTCATGGGGATGGACACGGTTCTGGTCCGGGCCAGCAGGTCCGCCGGCAGGCCGGGGCCCTCGGCCCCGAGGAGCAGGGCGGTCCGCCGGGAGGGCTGGACATGCGAGAGAATCTCCCGGCCGGAGGGCGACAGGGAGACCACGTCGAACGAAGCGTCCTGCAGGGCCTGCACCATGGCGTCCGCTGAGGCTGCCCGCGTGAAGGGAACCACCAGGGCGGCGCCGACCGACACCCGTATGGCCTTCCGGTAAAGGGGATCGCAGGTTCCCTGGTCGAGCAGGACCGCGGCGGCGCCGAACGCCGCCGCATTGCGGAAGATTCCGCCGACATTGTCATGGTTCGTCAGACCGATCAGGCCCACGACCAGCGCGGTCTCCGGCAATCGCGAAAGCATGTCCCCGACCGGCGGCAGGGGAGCCCGCTGGGCGACCGCCAGGATGCCCCTGTGGATCGGAAAGCCCACGACGGTGTCCATCACGGCTCGGTTCGCCGTATAGATCGGGACGTCGGGGGAAAGCTGGTTCAAGGCATCGGCGACGCTCTCCAGGCGGTTCTCCGCCAGCAGGAGCGATTCGACCCGGAAGCGCGACTGTTTCAGGAGGAGCCTCAGCACCACTTCCCCTTCCGCGATGAAGCGATGCTGGCGGCCGACGAGATCACGCTCCCGCACGGCGCGGTAGGCCTCGATGCGAGGGTCGTCGGGATCTGTCACGGCAATCGGCATTGGTTCTCGGCTGATGGAAGGCTTCTCGGGCTTTCGTGTCTGTCTAATGCGGGAATGGGCCTTTGCCTATGCTGGGAGGCTCGGGAACAACGACTCGGCATTCCGGTTAGCCCCCTGAGATAGCAGGGATCGCCGGGCGCGGTCCTCCGCAGGGAGACGATCGATGGATTGGGATATTGCCGACGGTTGGGTATGGGCCTTGGTGATCATCGGCGGGCCATTGCTGATCGGCATCTTCATGGCCGTCTTCAGCCGCCGCCGCAGGCTGACGCAAGCCGAGCGGAAGATGGCGGATCAGGCGGCTCACGAGAACTGGGGCAAGGAGCGGGTTCGCTAGTCACCGGTCGGGTCCGGTGCGGCGGAAGGCATGATGACGAGCGATGTACGGGGCGGGGTCTCCGCCTGCCCTGACCTTCAGCTGCCCCGCTTCTGATCGGCATCGGTGTCGCGACGCGAGAGCCCGGCGAGTTCTTTCGAGAGCCGGTTCGTCATCGCGGCGACCACGACCGCAGACGCCACGGCAGCCGAGCCCATTACGTTCAGCAAGATCACATCCACAGGCGCCTCCGTCATGGCTTCGGATGGCGCAGCCTAGGCCCCGCGGCGGGAAGTCCCGCATGGTCACTCGGGCTACCTCGGCGGGCATTCCGCCGGTCGCCGACTGGGTAGAAGAGCCACGGGGCGCTCCCGATGATGTGAAGCCGTCCGGGGCGGAAAATGATCGATGACCGCGGCCCGTGCGGAAACAATCGCGCCGCTCGTCCGTCGACAGGAACCTTCAACCATTGAGGATGCGACGATGAAAGCGATGGCGGTGCCGGTTCTAACGGCATTGATGCTGGCGGGCTCACAGGGCGTTGCCCTGGCTCAGACCAACCCCGCGACGCGGAGCTGCATGCAGGGCGAGCAGGAGATCGGAGGCGTCTGCCAGCCCCTCACCAGGTCTCCCAACCGGTCGAGCAGCGGCAGCCCGGACTCCGGAAATCCAGGCAGCACCGGCAGCACGGGTGGAAGCGGCTCGCAGGGCGGTCAGAATTCAGGGGGATCCGGAGGGCAGGGCGGCACCGGATCGTCCGGCGGCGGGAACGGTAGCAGGTAGCCGATATCCCGCCGGGCACATGGCCGGTAAAGGCCGGAATGCGGAGAGGGCGCCTCGTCGGCGCCCTCGGCCAGGATCAAAGGACGAAGTAGCTTTTTGTGATCGACCCGACCTTCTGGAGCGTAAGTTCGAAGTCGGCGAGGCTGTCGCCGTTCACGTCGGCCTCGATATACGACGTGTAGGAGATGCGACCGTCCTCGTCCTCGCTCTCGAACACGTCGTAGCGGAGTTGTCCCTTCTCGCCCGAGAACTCGGCGGTGCCGATGAACGTGAAGGCCTGATTGCCTGCGATGCCGGTCTTGGCATCGATCTTCGAGAGATCGATCTTGTCGCCTTGCGATCGCGAGAAGTCGGTGACGACGTCGTTGTTGTAGCCTCTGGAATCAGACACCGACTTGAATACGAACCTGTCGGCTCCCTTCCCGCCCGACAGCCAATCGGCACCGCCGCCGCCGGTCAACGTGTCGTTGCCATTGTAGCCGCTGAGGGAATCGTCGAACCTGCCGCCGGTGATCTCATCCCGGCCCGAGAGAGCCGAACGGAGGATCTTGAGATCGTCCGCGGTCGAGTACGTGGAGGCCGCGTCGACGAGCTTCGTGACGGCGATGTTGACTCCGGTCAGAGAGGCGACCTTTCGTCCCCCGTCGACGCCGGTGTATCCGGTCACCGTCCCGCCGGACGGAATGCCATCGGGCGTGTAGGTGAAGCCGTGTCCGTCGAATTTGTCCCAGGACCGCTTCAACGTGCCGTAGACGGCCTTGAATGTCGTCGACGAGCGCTCGAAGCTGTCAGCGCCCACCAGGTTGCTCAGATCAAAAAGATACGGCTGAAACCCGTAGGTTCCAGACCAGGTGAATTTGGCCATGACTACCCCCCCATTCCGTAACGTAAGATTCGGATTCTGAACCTGTAATCGGAAAGTCTGAAAGCACCCATAACGGGTCCGTGCATCCACACCTCGTCTGTGAGGAGCGGTCCATCGCCTGCGAGCCCTCGGCGGGGCCTCGCCTCGATCTGCACGACCCGGGAATAACCGCCCTCCCTCGATCGTTATCCTAATCCGTTACGATGGGGGCAGACGATGAATGCCGACGACACGCGATCGCTTTGGCTTGCCTTGCTGGCTGCGCTCGGGCTGAGTTTCCTGGCCTTGCTGGTTGCCGTGTATCTGAGCGTCGTCATGAACTGAGGCGCTTTCGACGCGATCGTTGGCATTGCGCCACGGCCTGCCTCGGGTCCCTCATCGACCCGCGGCATGAAGGCGTTTGGCCGATCGTGCTGCCGTGGTCGCGCCCCGTCAGGCGCGCCTCGACGCCTGTCGACGGGCGCATGGCGTCCGAAATTTCCGTGAATGCCGAAGGGTTTGCTGCCCGTCGAAGGGATGTGGTGCCGGTGGAGAGGATCGAACTCCCGACCTTCGGTTTACAAAACCGCTGCACTACCGCTGTGCTACACCGGCCGACGTCACAGGTGCTCAGGTAGCAGTCCGGGAGGCGGGACGCAAGTTCCACACAAACGTAAATATTAAGTGTCCTGGCACACCGAAACCAACCCCGAATTCTGGAATTGTCTGGAAAACCTGATCACGGAGTTGGTGTCATGAAGACCTCAGGGGCTTCCGCTCGTAGACGATTTTCGCCGCTCGGCGGCGGTCTGAAAATCATGGCCGTTCTGGCCGTTTCATTGGGCTTCGGTTTCGCCGCGCAGCGCACGGATGCCGCTCATGCGGGTCACGGCGTGGCGGCCAAGCCCAACCGACAGATGGAAGCGTCGGTACGGGAGCCGGTGACCCCGGTTGCCGCGAAGGATGTGGAGATCACGTCGTCCATCGAGACGAGATCGCCGGACAACGGGACCTGCAGCATTTCCCGCAAGCGCCTTTTCGTCGAGGGCGAGGGTTGGATCGTCCGTCGCGTGACGACCTGCTACTGAGACGGTCCGGCTGCCAGGGCCAAATGAAAAGCCCCGCCTCTCGGCGGGGCTTTCCTCGTAGAACCGTCGGAAGGATTATCGGCGTGTGCCGACGCCTTCGAACGTCATGATGTCCCGGTCCTTCGTTTCCGGCACGAACAGGAGGCCGACCACGAAGGTTACCAGGGCGATCACGATCGGGTACCAGAGGCCGTAATAGATGTCGCCCGTGGCCGCCACCATCGCGAAGGCGGTCGGAGGCAGCAGGCCGCCGAACCAGCCGTTGGCGATGTGGTAGGGCAGGGACATCGCCGTGTAGCGGATGCGGGTGGGGAAGAACTCCACCAGAGCCGCGGCGATCGGGCCGTACACCATCGTGACGTAGATCACGAAGATGGTCAGGATGCCGATGGCCTTGAGCGCCTGAGCGTTCCCGAGAGCGTTGAAGAACCCGCTGACCTTCAGGATGCTTGGATCGCCGGCCTTCGGATAGCCGGCCGCCGCAGCGGCCTCGCTGAAGGCCGTGATGTTGGCCGGAACCGCCGGGGCGATGGGCGCCTCGGTGCCATTGAACGTCACCTTGACGGGGGAGCCGGCCGCGGCCGGAACGAGCTCGTACTTGATGGCCGCGCGGGCCAGGGCCACGCGAGCCACGTCGCACGGGGCCGTGAAGCTCCGGATGCCCACCGGATCGAACACGGAGCCGCAGGTGGCGGGATCAGCCACGACCTGGACTTTGGCGGTCTCGAGCGCCTGGGCCAACCGTGGGCTGACGACGTTCGTGAGGGCGCCGAAGAGCGGGAAGTAGGTGATCGCCGCAATCAGGCAACCGCCGAGAATCACCGGCTTGCGGCCGATTTTGTCGGACAGGGCGCCGAAGATCACGAAACCGGCCGTTCCGAGGATCAGCGACCATGCGATCAGCACGTTCGAGGAGAGCAGATCGACCTTCAGGATGCTCTGGATGAAGAACAGGGCGTAGAACTGACCTGTGTACCACACCACGGCCTGGCCGATGGCAAGGCCGACCAGGGCGATCAGCACCATCTTGAGGTTGCTCCACTGACCGAAGGCTTCCTTCAGCGGGGCCTTCGACTGCGTGCCTTCTTCCTTCATCTTCTTGAAGGCCGGCGATTCGTTCATCTGGAGACGGATCCAGACCGAGATGCCGAGCAGCACGACCGAGAGCAGGAACGGAATGCGCCAGCCGGCGATCGGCCAGCCCTCACCGGTCTGGAAGCCCTGCTCGCCCATCCAGGTGCGCAGCACGAGGATCACCACCAGGGACAGGAGCAGGCCGACCGTGGCCGTGATCTGGATGAAGCTGGTGTAGAAGCCGCGGCGGCCCACCGGGGCGTGTTCGGCCACATAGACGGCGGCACCGCCGTATTCCCCGCCGAGCGCCAGGCCCTGGAGCATGCGCAGCGCGATCAGGACCACCGGGGCGATCCAGCCGATCTGGTTGTAGCTGGGGAGCAGGCCCACGAGGAAGGTCGAGCAGCCCATGATCAGGATGGTGACCAGGAAGGTGTATTTCCGGCCGACGAGGTCGCCGATGCGGCCAAACACGATGGCCCCGAACGGACGCACCAGGAAGCCGGCCGCGAAGGCCAGCAGGGCGAAGACGTTACGGGTCGTCACGTCGAAGGCGGAGAAGAACTGCGCGCCGATGATCGTGGCGAGCGAGCCGTAAAGGTAGAAGTCGTACCATTCGAAGACGGTACCGAGAGAGGAGGCCAGAATGACCTTCTTTTCCTCCCGCGTCATCGGCCGCGTCGCGGCGGCCGAATGAGGCGTGGTAGTTGCTGTTGCCATAGGGTTCCCTTCCATTCGTATGCCCGGTGATCCGGGTTCTTGGCCGCAGGCCTGTCGGGCAGGCTCTGGGCCGAGGCCTCGTGACTGCGACAGGCAGTCAAGAATTCCATCGAACGGGAGGCTAACTCCGGCCTTTCTTTCCACAATTCACAATTGGTATTTGCGACTTCCGTCTAAGAAGTCTCGCGGCTAGGGGAATCCATCAACAGTCGCAGATACTTAGGGGAACGCTCGGCTTTACTTCCGAGCGCCCCTGGAAGCTCCTTTGACCACAGCATAAAGGCAGATCGCGGCGGCGTTGGAAACGTTCAGGCTCTTGATCGCGCCCGGCATGTCGAGCCGGCCGATGACGTCGCAGCACTCCCGCGTCCTCTGACGCAGTCCCTTGCCCTCCGACCCCAGCACGAGCACTACGGGCAGGTCGATCTCGACCTCGTCCAGACTCGCGTCGCCGGAGGAATCGAGTCCGATTCTCTGGAAGCCGCGCTCGCCCAGCGCCGTCAGCGTGTCTCCGAGGTTGCGCACGATCATGAAGGGCACGTGCTCGAGACCGCCGGACGCGGACTTGGCCAGCACGCCCGTGGCAGCCGGGCTGTGCCGGGCCGTGGTGATGATCGCCTCCACGTCGAAAGCGGCGGCCGTGCGGACGATGGCCCCGACATTGTGCGGATCGGTGATCTGGTCGAGGGCCAGGACCACCCGCTTGCCGCTCAGGGTATCGACCGAGGGCGAGGGCAGGGGATCGGCCTCGGCATAGAGGCCCTGATGCACCGCGTCCGGCTCCAGGAGGCGGTTGATCTCGTCCGGTCGGACGATCTCAGGTTCGATAGGCAGCGGCGCCTCCAGCTCCTCGCTCAGGCGCCTGGCGGAGTTTTCGGTGGCCAGGAGGCGTCGAATCGTCCGCTTTCCGTTGCGCAGGGCTTCGACGACGGGATGGAAGCCATAGAGGATCGTGGTGTCGATCTCGAAATTCGGTCGTCTGGCCTGGGGATCGCGGCGACCGGATTTTCCATGTGGGCGCTGGAATCTCGGCTTGCGGGAGTGGGGCGGGCGGTCGCTCATGCTGTTTGGATCTCGTGTAGTGACGCAAGGCGGCATAGCACAGAGCGAGCCGGTCCACGACCCGTCCGATTTCGTTGAGCTTTGAGGTTGACACCGGCCATGCAGGTCACCATAAGAGCGCCACGGAGCGCTCGGCCTCGCCAGGCGCTCTGCAGAACAGCCTCGGCGTTTTGCGTTCGGGTTGGGTCTCAAGGGGGAATGTCCCGAGCGGCAAAGGGGGCGGACTGTAAATCCGCTGGCTATGCCTTCGTAGGTTCGAGTCCTACTTCCCCCACCACCCAATCAGAAGGGCATGCGGGTGTAGCTCAATGGTAGAGCAGCAGCCTTCCAAGCTGAATACGAGGGTTCGATTCCCTTCACCCGCTCCACCTTCCGCGACGCGACCAGCCCAGCTTGTATTTTTGGCCCCGAGCGCCTTTATACAGGCAGAACCCGCCCGGTGAGGATGTGCGTGACGGTTCTCTCCATGGCAGGCCCATGGAGCGGGTTATCAGGCACAAGGTTTTGCAATATCGAAATTGGCTCTTGCACAAAGAGCCTAACCGCAATATCGGACGCCCCTGGGTTTTTTGTTCCTGGCCTATGCAAGGTAGAGATCAATGGCGAAGGAAAAGTTTCAGCGCAATAAGCCGCACTGCAACATTGGGACGATTGGTCACGTGGA
>NZ_JAGPUP010000521.1:0-45393 GCF_018069605.1 Microvirga sp. HBU67558
ACTCGCGCCACCCTCGATCATCCTGCAGGCTCGCAGCGCAAGCTGCGGGCCCACAGGTGCTGGCTTCCCGGAACACTGCTGGTGATACCCCCTGCCTTGTCCCGGTCGCCTGCTCCTGCTAACTGACGGCCAACTTCATTCACATCTCGATCAAGCAGGGCTATTTCCGTGTCCCGTCAATTCATCTACCACATGCGTGGCCTCACCAAGACCTATTCGGGCGGCAAGAAGGTCTTGGACAACATCCATCTCTCGTTCTACCCGGATGCCAAGATCGGCGTGCTCGGCGTCAACGGCGCCGGTAAGTCGACCCTCCTGCGCATCATGGCCGGCACCGACACGGACTGGACCGGCGAAGGCTGGGTCGCCGAGGGCGCCCGCGTCGGCTACCTGCCCCAGGAGCCCCAGCTCGACCCGTCCAAGACCGTCCGCGAGAACGTCATGGAGGGCGTGGCCGCCAAGAAGGCGATCCTCGACCGCTACAACGAGCTCGCCATGAACTATTCCGAGGAGACGGCGGACGAGATGACCCGCCTCCAGGACGAGATCGAGGCCAAGGGTTTGTGGGATCTCGATTCCCAAGTCGATCAGGCCATGGACGCCCTGCGCTGCCCGCCGGACGACTGGTCCGTGGACAAGCTCTCGGGCGGCGAGCGCCGCCGCGTGGCGCTCTGCAAGCTGCTCCTCGAACAGCCGGAACTGCTTCTTCTCGACGAGCCGACCAACCACCTGGACGCCGAAACGACCGGTTGGCTGGAAGGGCATCTGCGCAATTACCCGGGCGCGATCCTGATCGTCACTCACGACCGTTACTTCCTGGACAACGTGACGGGCTGGATCCTCGAGCTCGACCGTGGCCGCGGCATCCCCTACGAGGGCAACTACTCGTCCTGGTTGACGCAGAAGCAGAAGCGTCTGGAGCAGGAGGGCCGCGAGGACGAGGCGCACAGGCGCACGATCGAGCGCGAGCGCGAGTGGGTGTCGGCTTCGCCCAAGGCCCGCCAGGCCAAGTCGAAGGCCCGTATCCAGCGCTATGAGGAACTCGTGGCCAAGGCCAACGAGAAGGGGCCGACCACCGCTCAGATCATCATTCCGATCGCGGAGCGCCTGGGCAACAACGTCATCGAGTTCGACAATCTCAAGAAAGCCTTCGGCGACAAGCTCCTCATCGACGGCCTGTCCTTCAAGCTGCCGCCGGGTGGCATCGTCGGCATCATCGGGCCGAACGGCGCTGGCAAGACCACGCTGTTCCGCATGATCACCGGCCAGGAGCAGCCGGACGAGGGCTCGATCAAGATCGGCGAGAGCGTGAAGCTCGGCTACGTGGACCAGAGCCGCGACTCGCTCGATGCCAACAAGACCCTCTACGAGGAGATTTCGGGCGGCAACGAGGTGCTCTATCTCGGCAAGCGCGAGATCAACGCCCGCGCCTATTGCGGCGCCTTCAATTTCAAGGGCTCCGACCAGCAGAAGAAGGTCGGCGTGCTCTCGGGCGGCGAGCGCAACCGCGTGCATCTCGCCAAGATCCTGAAGTCCGGTTCGAACGTCCTGCTCCTCGACGAGCCGACAAACGACCTCGACGTGGATACCCTGAGGGCGCTCGAAGAGGCGCTCGAGGATTACGCGGGCTGCGCCGTGATCATCTCGCACGACCGCTGGTTCCTGGACCGCATCGCAACCCATATCCTGGCCTTCGAGGGCGACAGCCACGTGGAATGGTTCGAGGGCAACTTCGCCGACTACGAGGAGGACAAGAAGCGCCGCCTCGGTACGGATTCCACGATCCCGCACCGGATCAAGTACAAGAAGTTCTCGCGGTAAGCCGTTCGCGCGATCTTCCCCTTATGACGGACCAGAACGCGGGATGGGCAGGAGCCCGCCCGCGTTCTTCTTTTCAAGCTTTCCGACCCCGGGCTCGGGACAGCCGAGTAACCGACAGAAACCCGAACGATACCTTCAGCCGAGGTTCATCAGCGTCAGGCTACACTTCTGACGATCAAAGGGGCGGTAGGCGTTCACCGGATGTGATCTCCGGGTCTCTGCCCCATGGAGGTTCCTATGGCCTGCATGAAGCGAGTTCTGACGGTTGGGACCACCGCTCTGGTCCTGAGCGGTTCCCTCATGGCTGCCGCTCCTGCGACGGCCGGCGAGAGCACGGGCCGTTGGCGCGACGGGTCCTATGCCACGCCTTACGGGGTCGTCCGTCCTTACCGCGACTATGGTTACCGCGACTACGGCTATCGGCCTTACCGTCGCCACGGCTCCAATGTCGGCGGCGCGGTCGCGGCAGGCGTGGTCGGCGGCTTGGCGCTCGGCGCATTGGCGGCGCGTCCCGCCTACTCGTACCCGGCCTATCCCACCTACTACGGCTCGCAGGCCTACGATGCGCCGTCCTGTTATACGGTCCGCCGTCGCTTCGTGGATGACTGGGGCCGCGTCGTCATCCGCCGCGAAGAGGTTTGCGAGTAGCACTTGCCACGAGAGGCGACAGGAATGCCGGCGCAGTTCGGCATTCCGCCTGGCGGCGATTGTCTGTCCTATCAGGGATTTGGGTTATTGACCGAAACGGTGTATGACCCTTGAGGCACGAGACACCAGAAGAGAGTCCACGTGCCAGCCGATCACCTTTCCACCTTTCAATCCGTTGCCACGCCTGAAGAAGCCGTCGAGCGGCTCATCGCGCTTCACGACAGCGCCATCGAGGCCCAACGCCAGGCTCTCGAGCATTTCTTTTCCACCGGAACTTCGCCCACGCCGCTTGAGCGCTCGCGCTTCCGGTATCCTGAGTTGCGCCTCGATTATCGGTCGACCTCCCTGCCGCCGGTCAAGCAGCGCGCCTATGCCAAGTTCCAGGGACCGGGCGTCTACGCCACCACGATCACGCAGCCGGCTTTCTTCCGGAACTACCTGCTGGAGCAGCTGAACTATCTCGTGCGTGATTACGGCGCCACCATCGAGGTCGGCCTCAGCGACCAGGAGATTCCCTATCCATACGTTTTCGAGCGCGGAGACGAGTTGGGTCGGGGCGCGCATTCTGCGTCGGAGCTTGCGCAGCATTTCCCGACACCGCTTCTCGCCAAGGTGGGTGACGAGATCGCCGACGGCACCTGGGTCTTCCATGAGAACGGGCCTCGTCCCCTGGCGCTTTTCGACGCCGCGAGGGTGGATTATTCCCTGCGTCGCCTCGTGCACTATACCGGCAGCGACTGGCGCTGTGTGCAGCCCTGGATCCTGCTCACCAACTATCACCGGTATGTCGACCAGTTCATCCGCTGGGCCGTGAAGGAGATGGCCGATCCGGATGGGCCCTATACCAGGCTTCTGCTGCCTGGCGGCATCAGCATTGAGCGGGGCTTGGACGAGGCCGCGGTCGAGGACCTCATAGGCTCCTCGCCCTGGCACCGGTTTCAGATGCCGGCCTATCACCTGATGCGCAAGGACGGCCACGGCGTGACTCTGGTCAATATCGGCGTTGGTCCATCGAACGCGAAGAACATCACCGACCACCTGGCGGTGCTGCGGCCCCATTGCTGGCTCATGGTCGGCCATTGCGGCGGATTGCGCCAGTCCCAGTCCATCGGCGACTACGTGTTGGCCCACGGCTATCTGAGGCGCGACCACATCCTCGACAGCGCCGTGCCGCCGGAGATTCCGATCCCGGCTCTGGCCGAAATCCAGGTCGCCCTGCAGGATGCTGCGGTCCGGGTCACGGGCGAGCGCGGCGAGGAGCTGAAGCGGCGCCTGCGCACCGGCACGGTCGTGACCTACGACGACCGCAACTGGGAGCTGCGCTGGAGCCAGGAGCGGCGCCAGATCAACCTGTCCCGGGCCATTGCGGTCGACATGGAGAGCGGCACCATCGCGGCGCAGGGCTATCGCCTGCGGGTTCCCTACGGCACGCTGCTCTGCGTCTCGGACAAGCCGCTTCATGGGGAAATCAAGCTGCCCGGCGCGGCCAATGCCTTCTACGAGCGCGCCGTCAGCGAGCACCTCATGATCGGCCTCGCTGCGCTCGACATCCTGAAAGGCCAGCGATCCTCTCTCCATTCCCGCAAGCTGCGCAGTTTCGACGAGCCGCCGTTCCGATAGGCGAGTCCAATTGGGAGCCGAGTGGTACAGGCTCCCAGCTGACTTGGCAGATCCATTCTCCAAAAGGGCCCTAGCGAGCATGGCCCCGCCCGGCCTGTGAAACCAGCCTCAAGAACGTCGGCGGAGTCCTAAACCAGAGACAAGGCTCACGCCGTCGCTTGCCCTCCTCTCAAAATACATATAAATATATCTTTATATGTAAGAGCGAGATTTGGCCGTGCCTGACACCCCGTCTCCGTCCCTGGATCTGACCCTGGATGTCCTTCGGGCCGCCGCCGAGGAGACGCGCCTGCGGATCCTGGCCCTGCTGACCGAAGGGGAGTTGTCCGTTTCCGACCTCACGGACATCCTGGGGCAGTCCCAGCCGCGCATCTCCCGTCATCTCAAGCTTCTCGTCGAGGCGGGTCTCGTGGAACGGCACCGAGAAGGGGCTTGGGCGTTCTTCCGGCTCACCGACCGGGGCGTGGCCCTGCGAATCATCCGCCCGACCCTGGAGAGCCTGGACCGGTCCGACCCGCAGCTCCTGGAGGACCGCACCCGCCTCGAAGCCGTGCGGGCCCAGCGGTCCCAGGCCGCCCAGGCGTTCTTCTCCCGCCTGGCGCCTGACTGGGACCGGATCCGCTCCCTCCACGCTCCCGAAGCGGTGGTCGAGGCATCGGTTCTGGACGCCCTGGGACCGGCCAGGATCCGGAACCTCGTTGACCTCGGCACCGGAACCGGCCGCATGCTCCAACTGCTTGCGCCCCGGGCCAGCCGCACCGTGGGGCTCGATGCCAGCCACGCCATGCTGTCCGTGGCCCGGGCCAATCTCGAGAAGGCCGGCCTCAAGGGCATCGAACTGCGCCAGGGCGACATCTATGCGCCTCCATTCCCGCGCGACACCTTCGATCTCGTCATCATCCATCAGGTGCTGCACTACCTCGACGATCCGGCCCGCGCGATCCGCGAGGCCGCCCGCCTGGTGGCGCCGGGCGGTCGCATCCTCGTGGTCGATTTCGCCCCGCACGATCTCGAATTCCTGCGCGAGGCCCAGGCCCATCGCCGCCTCGGCTTCGCTCCCACCCAGGTCGCCGGCTGGCTCGACGAAGCAGGCCTCGATTGCACCCTGACCCGGGAGATCGCTCCGTCCAGGAAGGGCGACGAGCAGTTGACCGTATCCCTTTGGCTTGGCCAGGATCGCCGCGTGGTGACGGATTGGCCCTTGAGTGAACCCGACAGAGAGGTCGCCTGATGTCCCCGCTCACCCTTCGCCCCAGCCGGCAGGTCTCCCGTCCGATCAAGGTGTCATTCGAGTTCTTCCCGCCGAAGACGCCCGAGATGGAGCAGACCCTCTGGGCGTCGATCCAGCGTCTGGCTCCGCTCAATCCGCAATTCGTCTCCGTGACCTACGGGGCCGGCGGCTCCACCCGCGAGCGCACGCACGCCACCGTGTCCCGCCTCGTGCAGGAGACGCACCTCAAGCCGGCCGCGCATCTCACCTGCGTGGCGGCCACCAGGGAGGAGGTCGACGACGTCGTCCACTCCTACTGGGATGCGGGCGTGCGCCATATCGTGGCGCTGCGCGGCGATCCCGCGTCCGGCATCGGCACGGCCTACGAGCCGCATCCCGGCGGCTATGAACGGACCTGCGATCTCGTCGCCGGCATCAAGGCCATCGGCGATTTCGAAGTCTCCGTATCGGCCTATCCGGAGAAGCACCCCGAGGCGGCGTCCCTCGACGCCGACATCGATGTGCTGAAGGCCAAGGTTGATTGCGGCGCGGACCGCGCCATCACCCAGTTCTTCTTCGACAACGACCATTACTTCCGCTATCTCGACCGCGTCCGCGCGCGCGGCATCGACATTCCGATCGTCCCGGGGATCGTACCGGTTCAGAACTTCAAGCAGACGGCGAACTTCGCGTCGAAGACCGGCGCGAGCGTGCCGGACTGGCTCGCCGCCCGCTTCGAGGGTTTGGAAAGCGACGTGGAGACCCGCAGGCTCGTCGCTGCCGCCGTCGCGGCCGAGCAGGTGATCGATCTCGTCGACCGGGGCGTCAACGAGTTCCACTTCTACACCATGAACCGGGCCGATCTGGTCTATGCCATCTGCCATCTGCTCGGACTGCGCGACCAGAGCGTGAAGGCCGCGGCCTGAATTTCCGGTGCCCGGCTCGGCCGGGCATCCACATCGCACACCATGAAACGAGCATCGTCGGCCGGCGGGACATCGGCCACGATCACGAGAGAACAGATCGAATGACCGCGTATATTCCTCGCCCTGCCGACGGCGCCGACGTGACCAAGGCGCTTCGCGACGCCGCCTCCAGGCGGATTCTCGTGCTCGACGGCGCGATGGGAACGGAACTGCAGCGCTCCCGCTTCTCGGAAGAGGATTTCCGGGGCGAGCGTTTCAAGGACTGGAAACAGGATGTCCGGGGCAACAACGACCTGCTCATCCTCACCCAGCCCGACGCGGTGCGCAACGTGCACCTCGATTATTTCCGCGCGGGCGCCGACATCGTCGAGACCAACACCTTCTCCGGCACCTCCATCGCCCAGGCCGATTACGGCATGGAGGAGATCGTCTACGATCTGAACTTCGACGGCGCGCGGCTCGCGCGCGAGGCCGCGCTGATCGCCGAAAAGGAAGACGGCCGCCGCCGTTTCGTCGCCGGAGCCATCGGTCCGACGAACCGTACGCTGTCGATTTCGCCCGACGTGAACAATCCGGGCTACCGCGCCGTGACCTTCGATCAGGTCCGCGACGCTTACGCCGAGCAGGTGAGGGGGCTCGTCGACGGCGGCGCCGAGATCATCCTCATCGAGACGATCTTCGACACGCTCAACGCCAAGGCGGCCATCGTGGCGACCCATCAGGTCTTCGCCGAGAAGGGCGTGAAGCTGCCGATCATGATCTCGGGCACCATCACGGATCTGTCGGGTCGCACGCTGTCGGGCCAGACTCCGACGGCGTTCTGGCATTCGGTTCGTCACGCGGAGCCGTTCTCCATCGGCCTCAACTGCGCGCTCGGCGCCCGCGAGATGCGCGCCCATATCCAGGAGATCGGCAAGGTCGCCGACACGCTCGTCTGCGCCTATCCGAATGCAGGCCTGCCCAACGAGTTCGGTCTCTACGACGAGCGTCCCGAAGCGACGGCCCGGATGCTGGCGGAGTTTGCCGATGCCGGGCTCGTCAACGTGGTCGGCGGCTGCTGCGGCACGACGCCGGACCACATCCGGGCCATCGCCGAGGCCGTCGCCAGCAAGGCGCCGCGCGCGGTTCCCACGGTGCAGCCGCTCATGCGTCTGTCGGGCCTCGAGCCCTTCAATCTCACCTCCGACATCACGTTCGTGAACGTGGGCGAGCGCACGAACGTCACGGGTTCGGCCAAGTTCCGCAAGCTCGTCACGAACGGCGATTACGCCGCCGCTCTCGACGTGGCGCGCGACCAGGTGGCGAACGGCGCCCAGATCATCGACATCAACATGGACGAGGGCCTGCTCGATTCCGAGAAGGCCATGGTGGAGTTCCTCAACCTCGTGGCGGCCGAGCCCGACATCGCCCGTGTTCCGGTGATGGTGGATTCCTCCAAGTTCCACGTGATCGAGGCCGGCCTCAAGTGCATCCAGGGCAAGGCCATCGTGAACTCGATCTCCATGAAGGAGGGCGTGGAGGCCTTCATCGAGCACGCCAAAATCTGCCGCTCCTACGGGGCAGCCGTCGTCGTGATGGCTTTCGACGAGCAGGGCCAAGCCGATACGCTCGAGCGCAAGGTCGAGATCTGCACCCGCGCCTACCGGATCCTCACCGAGCAGGTCGGCTTCCCGCCGGAGGACATCATCTTCGATCCGAACGTGTTCGCGGTCGCCACCGGTATCGAGGAGCACAACGGCTACGGCGTCGCCTTCATCGAGGCGACCAGGATCATCCGCGAGACCCTGCCGCACGCGCATATCTCGGGCGGCGTATCCAACCTGTCCTTCTCGTTCCGCGGCAACGAGCCGGTGCGCGAGGCCATGCACTCCGTGTTCCTGTTCCACGCCATCAAGGTCGGCATGGACATGGGCATCGTGAATGCCGGCCAGCTCGCGGTCTACGACGAGATCGATCCGGAGCTGCGCGAGCTGTGCGAGGACGTGGTGCTCAACCGCCGTCCTGATGCGACGGAGCGCCTGCTGGAGGCCGCGCCCCGCTTCAAAGGCGATGGTTCCGGCGCCGTAAAGGCGGCCGATCTCGAGTGGCGCTCCTGGCCCGTCGCGAAGCGCATCGAACATGCGCTCGTCAACGGCATCACCGAGTTCATCGAGCAGGACACGGAGGAGGCCCGCCAGGCCGCCGCGCGTCCGCTGCACGTGATCGAAGGCCCGCTCATGGCCGGCATGAACGTGGTGGGCGATCTCTTCGGCGCCGGCAAGATGTTCCTGCCCCAGGTGGTGAAGTCCGCCCGCGTGATGAAGCAGGCCGTGGCCTATCTCATGCCGTTCATGGAGGCCGAGAAGGAAGCCTCCGGCGTCACCGAGCGGTCCGCCGCCGGCAAGGTGCTGATGGCGACGGTCAAGGGCGACGTGCACGACATCGGCAAGAACATCGTGGGCGTCGTGCTGGCCTGCAACAACTACGAGGTCCTCGATCTCGGCGTCATGGTGCCGGCGCAGAAGATCCTGGAGACGGCCCGCAAGGAGAACGTGGACGTGATCGGCCTCTCGGGCCTCATCACCCCGTCCCTCGACGAGATGGTGCATGTGGCGAGCGAGATGGAGCGCGAGGGCTTCGACATTCCGCTGCTCATCGGCGGCGCCACCACGAGCCGCGTGCACACGGCCGTGAAGATCCACCCGAACTACAACAAGGGGCAGGCGGTCTACGTGACCGATGCCAGCCGCGCCGTCGGCATCGTGTCGTCCCTTCTATCGTCCGAGATGAAGGACGGCTACGTGGAGACGCTGCGCTCCGAATACCGCAAGGTGGCCGAGGCCCATGCCCGCTCCGAGGCCGACAAGCAGCGCCTCTCCATCGAAAGGGCCCGCGCCAACAGGCTCGCGCTCGACTGGGCCGCGTATCAGCCGCCGAAGCCCACCTTCACGGGCGCCCGCGTGTTCCGCAGCTACGATGTGGGCGAGCTCGTGCCCTATATCGACTGGACGCCGTTCTTCCAGACCTGGGAGCTGAAGGGCCGCTTCCCGGCGATCCTCGAGGACGAGAAGCAGGGCGAGGCCGCGCGACAGCTCTGGGAGGACGCTCAGGCGATGCTCAAGCAGCTCGTGGACGAGCGCTGGTTCAATCCCAAGGCGGTCATCGGCTTCTGGCCGGCCAACGCGGTCGGCGACGACATCCGTCTCTACACGGGCGAGAGCCGCAGCGAGCCGCTGGCGACCTTCTATGGCCTGCGCCAGCAGCTCTCGAAGCGAGACGGCAAGCCGAACATCTGCCTGTCCGACTTCGTCGCGCCGGTCGAGAGCGGCAAGCCCGACTGGGTCGGCGCCTTCGTGGTGACGTCCGGCATCGAGGAGGTGCGCATCGCGGAGCGCTTCGAGCGCGCCAACGACGATTACCGCTCGATCCTGGTCAAGGCGCTCGCCGACCGTCTGGCGGAAGCCTTCGCCGAGCGCATGCACGAGCGCGTGCGCCGGGAGTTCTGGGGCTATGCGACGGACGAGAGCCTCAGCAACGAGGGCTTGATCGGCGAGGAGTACCAGGGCATCCGCCCGGCACCCGGCTATCCGGCGCAGCCCGACCATACGGAGAAGGCGACCCTGTTCAGCCTGCTCGGGGCCGAGCGCAGCATCGGCGTCACGCTCACGGAATCTTATGCCATGTGGCCGGGCTCGTCCGTGTCGGGCCTCTACCTGTCGCATCCGGACGCCTATTACTTCGGCGTCGCCAAGGTCGAGCGCGATCAGGTGGAGGATTACGCGGCGCGCAAGGACATGAGCGTGGCGGAAGTCGAGCGCTGGCTCGCCCCGATCCTCAACTACGATCCGGCGCGCTACCGGGTGATGGCGGCTGAGTAAGGATCCTACGACCCTGCCACGTCATAGCCGGGTTATGGCCGGACTTGTCCCGGCCATCCCGACCAGGAGAGCGCGGCGTTTCACAGTAGCGGGATCACCGGCACGAGGCCGGTGATGACGTGCAGGTTGATCGTCCGGTCCGTGCCACTCCTCTCCACGTCATGGCCGGCCTCGTGCCGGCCATCTCGATCGGAAAAGCGCGGCGCTTCTCGGATCGAGATCACCGGCACAAAACAGGTGTGACGCAGGAACCGGAGTTCTCACTCCCGCCGCAGCGCCTCGATGGGGTCGAGCCTCGCGGCGCGCTGCGCCGGGTAGAACCCGAAGAAGATGCCCACCAGGGCCGAGAAGCCCACCGCCACGACGATGGCGTTGGTGGACACGAGCGACGGCCAGCCGGCGAGTTGCGCCACCAGATAGGCGGCGCCGGCGCCCAGGCCGATCCCGAGCGCCCCGCCGATGGTGGAGAGCGTCGTCGCCTCGATCAGGAACTGGCTCAGGATGTCGCGCGGCCGCGCGCCGACGGCGAGACGCAGGCCGATCTCGCGGGTGCGCTCGGTGACGGACACCAGCATGATGTTCATGATGCCGATGCCGCCGACGAGCAGCGACACGGCCGCCACGGCGGCGAGCAGCATGGAGAGCGTGTTGGCGGAGGCGGACGCCGTGTTGGCGATCTCCGTCAGGTTGCGGATGGAGAAATCGTCCTCCTGCTCGCCCGTGATGCGGTGACGCTGGCGCAGCAGCTCCGTCATGCTCGCGATGCCGGGTTCGATGTCGTTCTCGTCGGCGAACTTCACGAAGATCGAGCCGACGGACCCGTCCTTGGCGTAGTTGCGCCCGATCACCCGGCGGCGGCCTGCGTCGAGCGGCACGAAGACCACGTCGTCCTGGTCCTGCCCGAAGGCCGATTGCCCCTTCGGCGCCATGACGCCGATGACCCGGAAGGGCACGTTGCGCACGCGCACGATCTGGTCGATGGGATCGTCCTCGCCGAAGAGGTTGCGGGCGACCGTCTGGCCGAGAAGGATCACGATGTCGCCGCGACGGGCCTCCTCCGGATCGAAGGTGCGGCCGGTGGCGACGTCCCATTCGCGCGCGGAGAACCAGTCGCGGTCGATGCCGTAGATGCGCGTGGCCCAGTTGCTGCCGCCGGCCACCACCTGGGCGCCGCCCTGCACGAAGGGCGCGGCCGCCACCACGCCGTCGACCTCGCGGCGGATCGCGTGCGCGTCCTCGTCCGTGAGCGACGAGGCGGCACCGGCGCCGAGGCGCGCGCCGCCCTGCGTGACGTTTCCGGGCGTCACGATGGCGAGGTTCGCGCCGAGAGACCGGATCTGCTGGTCGACGAGATTGCGCGCCCCGGAGCCGATCGCCACCATGGCGATGACGGCCGCCACTCCGATGACGATGCCGAGCATGGTGAGAAGACTGCGCAGAGCGTTGGCCGCGATGGCGGAGAACGCGGACCGGATGGCTTCGATCAGCCTCATTCGGCCGCCTCCGTGGCGAGGGCGCGCGCATCGACCGGGATCTGGCGGTGGTCCTCGATCACGCGCCCGTCCCGGAAGCGGATCAGCCGGTGCGCGTGCCGCCCGACCTCGGCATCGTGCGTGACGAGCACGATGGTGACGCCCTCGCGGTTGAGTTCCTGGAACAGGGCCATGATTTCGTTCGCCGTGCGGCTGTCGAGAGCGCCGGTCGGCTCGTCGGCGAGGAGCAGGCTCGGGCCGTTGACGAGCGCGCGTGCGATGGCGACGCGCTGCTGCTGTCCTCCGGAGAGCTGCATCGGGCGGTGATGCGCCCGCTCGGCGAGACCGACGCGGCCGAGCGCATGCAGGGCGCGCTCGCGACGCGTCCTGCGGTCGAACCCCGCATAGACCATCGGCAGCTCCACGTTGCCGAGCGCGTCGACGCGGGGCAGGAGGTTGAACTGCTGGAAGACGAAGCCGATCTCGCGGTTGCGCAGCCGCGCCAGACCGTTCGCGTCGAGGCGCTCGACCGCCGTGTCGGCGAGCCGGTAGTGGCCGGCGGTCGGCTTGTCGAGGCAGCCGACGAGATTCATGAACGTGGACTTGCCCGAGCCGGACGGGCCCATCACGGCCACGAAGTCACCCTTGTCGACGTCGAGCGACACGGAATCGAGGGCCACGACCCGGCCGGCGTCGAGGTCGTAGACCCGTCTCAGGTCGCGTGTTTCGATGAGAGCCACGGGGCACCCCGCTAGAACATGCGCGGGGGGCGCGGGCGGCGGTTCGAGGCCTGACCGTTCGCATCCTCCCCGGCATCTTGGCGCTGGGCCCCGATGATGATCGCCGCGCCCTCCTGCACGTCGCCGCGCATGATCTCGGTATAGGCTCCGTCCGTGGCGCCGAGCCGCACGTGCACGGCCTCGGGCCGGCCGTCCTGGGCGACCCGGTAGATGCGTCCGCCCGTGCCCTCGTCCGGCTGCGTCTGCGCATCGCGGTCGCGTGTGCGCTGCCGACGCGGCTGGCCGTTCGGCTCGCTGGCCGCGACGGCCACCGGCGGCCGGAAGCGCAGGGCCGCGTTGGGGATGCGCAGCACGTCCTCCCGCTCGTCGGTGACGATCTGGAGGTTCGCCGTCATGCCCGGCAGAAGCGCCTGATCCAGGTTCCGCACGCCGATGACGGCCGTGTAGGTGACCACGTTCTGCACCGTCTGGGCGGACAGGCGCACCATCCTGACGCTGCCCTCGAAGGTGCGGTTCGGATAGGCGTTCACCGTGAAGGTCACCTTCTGGCCGTCCTTGATGCGGCCCACATCGGCTTCGTCGATATTGGCGTAGATGTCGATCTCGCGCAGGTCCTGAGCGATGGTGAAGAGCGTCGGGGCGGACAGGGAGGCCGCGACGGTCTGGCCGAGCTCGATGTCCCGCTTGACCACGACGCCGTCGACCGGCGACTTGATGTCGGTGCGGGCGAGGTCGATCTCGATGTCCTTGAGCTTCGCCTGCCGCTGCAGGATGATCGCCTCGGCGGATTTCACCCCCGCCTCGGCCAGGGCGAGATCCGCCCTGAGCCCGTCCGTCTCGGCCCTGTTCGACGCGATCTGCGCGTCGGCCGAGACGAGGTTCGCCTTCTGGATGTCGACCTGCGTTCCGGCCTGCTCCAGGGCCGTCTGGGTTCCCACCGCCCGGGTGGTCAGCTCCTTCTGCCGGTCGAGGGTGCGCTGCGCGTCGGCGAGCTGTGCCTGCGTGCGGTCGCGCTGGGCCGCGAGATCGTTCGCCTGCGCCTGCGACCGCTGCAGCGCCGAGCGCGCCTTGTCGATCTGCGCGCGCTTGGTGTCGAGATCGGCTTTCGCTTGGGCGAGGTCGGCGAGCGCCGCGTCGCGGCGCGACTTGATCTGCTCGGCATAGAGGCGGGCCACCACCTGGCCTTCCTTCACGGGGGTGTTGTAGTCGGCCAGGATCTCGACCACCTGGCCGGAGAGCTGCGATCCGACCAGAACCGTCGTGACGGGATTGAGCGTGCCGGTCGCGCGCACGCTCGCCGTGATCGGGCCGCGATCGACCACGCCGAGCCGGTAGGCCTGATCGGACGCGTTGCCGCCCGTAGGCTTCCACAGCACGAAGCCGGCGGTGCCCGCCACCAGGACGATGCCGATCAACCACAACCAGACGCGACGCACCGAAAAGCCCTCTGCAAGACACCAGCTGTCATGAGGGTCGATTGTGGCCGATTTTCCGGGACGTTACGAGTTAACTCTTTGCAATGTTCGCCATGCCTATTTGGCATGTAAAGTCAATAGCTTGGCAGTTTTCCCCAATTTTTCGGGCGCACATAGGGCGCAAAACTAAGTAACTGAAATCATTGGAATTTTGTTATCAATCGTAATGACGCCGCATGAAAACTTGACGTTGTTTTTTCACGACAAGTCATGCGATTGCCCGCGAAAGCATTTATCAAATATAATACTGTTATGCCAGTTCCTGGCGCTAAACATCTAGGGAGGTGTATGGAAATCGACTTGAAGAAACTGCAGCAGCTGGCCCAGTCGGCGACGCCCGATAATGCATGGCCATTCGACGAGAAGGCATTCCGCGCCATGGCGACGCCCGCCGCGGTGCTGGAGCTGATTGAGCGGCTGGAGACCGCCGAGGCGCTGGCCGAAGCGCTGGAGGAAACGCTGGGCGAGAAAGTGGCCCGCCTTACAGAACAACGTGACGAGTTCCAAGAGCGCGCCGAGACCGCCGAGTACATCGTCAACGACGACCTGCCCCACATCACGCAATGCCCTGGTTGCTACATGGTGCACGACCCGCGCCTCGGTCAGCCTGAGCACAGTGACCTGCGCGACGAGCGCGAACTGCTTGATTTGGCGGTGACTCCAAGCCGGTTCGTTATCGGCGTGTCCAGTACGCGGGAGGGCGCGCGCATCGTCATTAACCGCGAGGATGGCGACATCACGCACGTGCTGTATTCAGAGTTTCACCCACCAGGGGAAACATGCGGCACCTTCGCTGCGCCAGTAGTTGCAGTAGCGCCGGTGCGCGCCGCCGCCGAGATCGGCCGGAGAATTGATGCTGCTGCGCAGGGAGGCGACCTTGGATGATCTGCAAACCCCGCGCCCAGCACCTGCAGCCGATCCGGCGCAGCAGCAATGCACATGGGTTGATCGAGCACGTATCCACGAAGGGAAGGTCATAAGACCGATGTCGCTGGCCTTGATCGAGAGCGACATCAAAGCGATCGAGGCTGAGATCGAAGCGACGGGCGAGCAAACGCAGGATCAGAAAGAGGCTCTTGTCTTGTTGCAAGGTTACCTACGTCAGATTCGTGGCGAACAGGAGCGGGCTTGGGCAAGGAGCGTGCGATCAGGCTGAGCGCTGCACAGAACGTGCCGTACCGTGTCGAGTCGTCGTGACTTTACAATCGCCGTATGCTGATCCTCTTCCTCAAGTCCAAGCCCTCCGACGACGAGCAGCTCCCGCTGGCGGAGAAGCTGCGGCTCATTTTCGAGGAGCGGGTGAAGGAGGCGAAGACGGAGGAGGATCGGAGGCGGGCGGAGAGAGATCTCAGGAACTTTGAGACCCCGTCTGCTCGGACTTAGCGGCTTTCGTCTTACTGGCTATGTACTCCGCCAACTCAACACCACTCTTTGGACTGGTATTTCCACTTATAAAAATCTGGAACTGGTCACTTGCGGCATAGATTTGGCGCTCCGCGAATGGTGCGACCATTCCGTTGAGTAAGGCTACCTGGATTTTTGTGGCGTGAACGACATCAGTCTTTCCTCCAAAAGTGCCGATCGCGAGGAGGTTCTGACTGATTGGGATTATCAAAGCTGACCCTGCGGTGCCATGCCCGACCGGGTTCTGAAAGCTTGATGGAAGGCCGTCTTGGTTTGTAAGGCAAACAGGATGATCGATGGTGATGAAGCCCCCTGTTTCCGAGCCGGCGATTAAGAGCGTCCAATTGCGCTTTTCCATTGTCTCAAGGACGGGCTTTATCGCCTCCATTTCGAGAGCGATCCGGTAGCCCCTGGAAACCTTAATGTCGTATTTTCCACTCTCATGAAACCGCTTGAGGTCCTCGTAAGCCACCTCCTTACGATCTTCGCCAAATACCCCAGCAGCTTTCATTGCGGCGACCTGTGATGCCCAGCGCTCCGGGGTTGCCAGGGCCAAGCTCATCATCTTTTGAGATAAATCTGCAATGAAGTCACCAACAGTGTTACGAAACCGTGGGTTGCGGACTGAGAACATAGCAATCAGGTTCAGGACTGCCCACCAGTCGTCGTAATTTTCAATCGATTTGGCAGACACTACTCGATCAAGAGACGCACCGAGGAAGCTCTCAAGCTTCGCAAGCTTCCCTTCAAGCTCTCCAGCCGGACGGCCCTCAACTGCATTGAAGTCGCGCTCGACGGCGACGTTGATTGGCCTTGTGCTGAATGTGGAGCCATCAGCCACGTTCACTACGAAGAGCTGCCCATCCTTGGTCCCGTCGGATGTAAACCCTTTCAGATAGCACTGCGAGACGAAGTGGTGACGGCGCGCTTCGGGCATATCCTCGTACCATGTTCTGATAGTTCGTCAGAACATGGTGGCAAGCATGGCCGCAGGCAACTCGCGGACCGTACTTGTGCTCAAATTCCCGGGCGCAGGTTGGGCGCAATAGCGCGGGATGTTCTAGGTTCTGGCGGGTAAGCGCGGGATGTCTGAGCCAAGCTAAGCTGTTGAAATCGTTATCTCACGTGAAGTGCCGTGAAGGCCCGTGATACGGTATTGCAGCACTCTTTGTCATGCGGCGGCCTGCGGCCGCGTGGCGATCAGGTTGCGCAGGGTCATGATCGTGGAGGCGTCCGCCACCCCGTCGACGCGCTCGGGGCGGAAATGGCGCTGGAAGGCCGCGACCACCTTTTCCGTGTCCTCGTCGAACACGCCGTTGATCCTCACCCCGTAGCCGTACATGGCGAGCATCGCCTGCAGGGCCTCGATGGGCATGCCCTGGTCGCCCCGGGAGAAGAAGCGGCCGTCGCTCGTGGCCGACGGCGCGACCCAATGGCCGACGCCGGCCTCGTGCAGGCGCTGCCAGGGAAACCGCTCGCCCGGGTCGACCTTGCGGCCGGGGGCGACGTCGGAATGGCCGAGCACCCGCGTGGCCGGAATGCGCCAGCGGGTGACGATGTCCCGGGTCAGGGCCGCGACGCTGTCGATCTGCGCGTCCGGGTAGGGCGGAAGGCCGCCCGGATGGCCCGGATTGGCGATCTCGATGCCGATGGAGCAGGAATTGATGTCGTTGTCGCCGTCCCAGGAGGAGAGGCCCGCATGCCAGGCCCGGCGCATCTCGGGGACGAGCTGCAGCACGCGCCCGTCGCCGAACACGAAGTAATGGGCGGAGACCTGCGAGACCGGATTGCACAGCCACTGCAGGGCCTCGCCCTCGTCGGGCATGCCCGTGTAGTGGAGGATGAGCATGGTGGGGCGCTGGCCGTCCTTGCGCTCCCCGTGATTGGGCGACGGAAACACCTTGCCGGCGACCGGGCTTTCCGGGGCGAGAGCGCTCATGCCGTCACCTGATGTTCCGCTCGGCGGCGATGCGTTCCCAGGCGGCGTTGATGGCGGCCACGCGCTCCGTCGCGATCTTGACGGCTTCCGGCGGCAGGCCGCGGGCGATCTCCCGGTCGGGATGGTTCTCGGCCACGAGCCGGCGGTAGTGGCGCTTCAGCTCATCGTCGCTCATGCCCCGCTCGGCCTTGAGGACGAGATAGGGATCATCCGGGCGCAGGACGTGGCGGGCGGCGATGCGTTCGAAATCGTGGTCCGGGATGGCGAAGATCGTCGCCACATCCTTGAGGTAGACGTATTCCGCCTCATGGATCGCCTCGTCCGCCTTGGCGATATGGAACAGGCCGTCGAGCACGTCCTCAAGCAGGGCGGGCTCGTCCTTGAACGCGTCCCCGATCTGACGGGCGTAGGACTCGAACCCGTCCGAGGTCTGCATCGCGAGGTTGAACAGGCGCTCCACGTTGTCGTGCTCGCTTTCGGGCACGTCCACGATCTGCTCGAAGGCCCTGACCTCGACGTCGACCACGACGCCGTCGGCCTTCGCCATCTTGGCGGCGAGCGCCACGAGCCCCATGGTGAAGAGCACGTCGCGCGGCGGCTTCCCGAAAGGAGCGCCCTCGCGGTCAATGAGAACGTGGCCGGCCACGCCACCCAGGAGGGCCCCGATCGGTCCGCCCAAGGCGAGCCCGATGCCGGCGCCACCCAGCTTACCCCAAATCGACTGAATCATCGTGCGACTAGTCGTACGCTCATGTGCTGGCAAAAGGGAAGGGGCCGGGAATGTCCCGGCCCCTCAAATTCATGCTTCGACGCGCGATCAGCGGCAGTAGACGTTGCCGTAGACGTCCTGATAGGTGCCGTAGGGGCAGGCCGGGCGAGACGGAGTCGTTGCCGCTCCAACGATCGCACCACCGGCAGCACCGATGGCCGCGCCCGCCAGAGCGCCGCTGCCACGACCCGTGGCTGCACCGCCAATGGCCGCACCAGCAAGGCCGCCGACCGCAGCGCCACCCACTGCGCGCTCGCCGGGGGTGTTGCAGGCTGCCATCGAGAGGGTGAGGGCACCGGCGGCAATGGCTGTCATGATCTTCTTCATGGAGGCTTCCCTGTTGTTGAGCGGGCGGTAGGCTGCCCGGTCCTGTTTAGCTTGACCTTACGCTGTCGCCAACTCCTGGGCGGAGAAAGAGTTCCTCCCCATTCCGGATAAGCTGAGGAAAATTCTTCCGGTCCGTGTGAGGCTAGAATCGACCCGCAAAGCCAGGCGTCATCAAGGTTACATGGTCAAGCTTGAACGTATTCTGAACATATATGCGGCTTGATGTGCCACATCTTCGCCCCAATTGGCCTCCACCGACCGCACCTTCCGATTTGTGCCGGCTGGAGTTTCGGTTTGACTTGGCAACATCTGCTCAGAACCCTTGCAATTGCCTCTGTTGGAGCTGTCGCCTTGATGCTGGCCGCCGAAGCTCGGGCCGAAGGAGATCATGATGGCGCTGTCATTTCTCCCGACACGGCCGCGGAATTCCTGAGCGCGGCCGCCGCCGAGGCGGCAGCCACCGCGGACGAGGAGACAACCGACGCGGCTGAGGCGCAGAAAAGCACCAGGACCGCCAAGGGATCGGACAAGAGGAAGGCGAAGGAAGCCGGCGCTGCCGCAAAGGCCCAGGACGGCAATGGGCCGGACATCATCAAGGCGCTGCCCCGGATGGCCGCGGCCGCTCAGCCGGAGGACGAGACCGCATCCCTCCCCGCAGCGCCCATGGACGCCACGCTCAAGCTGCGCTCGTCGGATACCGCCCGGAGCGCGGCTCTCCGGCCGCTGATCGTCCGCCACGCGTCCGAAAACGGCCTTCCGTATGAACTGGCTGACGCCGTCGTCCGGCTCGAGAGCCGCTACAATGCCGGCGCGCGCAACGGCCCCAATATGGGGCTGACCCAGATCAACGTCCGCACGGCGCAGTCGCTCGGTTATCAGGGGGCGGCTGCGGGCCTGCTCGATGCGGAGACCAACCTCCGGTATGGTTTGAAATATCTCGCCCGAGCCTACAAGCTTGCCGGCGGGGATACCTGCGGCACCATCCTGCGCTATCAGTTCGGACACCGTGCGCAGACCATGACGGGCGCCTCGCGCGCCTATTGCGCCAAGGTGAAGGTGATCACGGCCGCGGCCGACTAGCGCACCGGATGGTTCCGCCGGCGCGCATCCTTCGACCAACGAACCGGCGCTTCTGCCGCGCACCATGCGCAATGCCCTTGACGGGCAGGGGCGTTTGGCACCACATCCCCACCGTCAGCTGGCCGGGCGGCCGCTTCGAGTTCGCTCGGGGAGGAAAGTCCGGGCTCCATGGAAAGCAAGGTGCCGGATAACGTCCGGCGAGGGTAACCTCAGGGAAAGTGCCACAGAGAGCAGACCGCCCCGCGAAGGTTTTCGGACCTCGGGGTAAGGGTGAAAGGGTGCGGTAAGAGCGCACCGCGGACGCAGCAATGCGGACGGCATGGTAAACCCCACCAGGAGCAAAACCGAATAGGGACGACAGGCGTTCGCGCCAGGCCCGCTTCCAGGCCCGTCGTCCGGGTTGGTTGCTTGAGGCGGTCAGCAATGACCGTCCCAGAGGAATGGCCGCCACGTCCAAGGTCTTAGACTTTGGGCCCTACAGAACCCGGCTTACAGGCCGGCTGACCCCATCTTTCCACAGGCGGAATTTTGCAGGAAAGCGGAGCAAACCTTTGCTCCGCTTACGATTCATTAACCGTAAATGCGTCTCATGGGGCATGCATGCGACGACGCATGTCTCCCACCCCCGTTCCGTTGACGCCCATATTATCCCATGTTATCCCAAACCATCCCGTCGACGGTGTCTTCCGAAGGGGGCGTCAAGCACTCAAGAAATGCTGGCGTTCTGCTTCGGAAAGTAGCGTCACCACTGGCTGCGGGAGGCGGATTCTCAAGATCCGCCGGGGGGCTGACAATCAGGAGCGTGCGAGCTGCGGCCAATGAACCGCTTCGTGTCCAATTTCACCAACAAGTTGGATTCGAAGGGTCGCGTCTCGATCCCAGCATCCTTCCGGGCCGTGTTGGCCAAGGATGGATTCGAGGGGCTCTACGTTCATCCGGCGCTGGACGCGCAGGCCTTGGACGCAGGCGGCAACGTGCTTCTGAACGAGATCGATGCGTTCTTGTCGACGCTGTCGCCCTATTCGGACGAGCGGGATCAGCTGTCGACGGCGTTGTTCGGGACCAGCGAGATTCTGAAGGTCGATCCGGAGGGGCGTGTCATCCTGACGGATACGGTAAAAGTTCATGCCGGGATCGGCGACACGGTGACGTTCGTCGGACTCGGTCACAAGTTCCAGATTTGGGAGCCCGAGCGCTTCCGTGCGCACTTGGAGGAGGCGCGCACGAAGGTCCGAGACCTGAAGAAAGCGTTGGGAAGCCGAATTACGGAGCCAAGGTCAGTGCAGAATACCTCACCAGGAGTACGGGAACGATGATGGGACGCGGCGACGGCCCAGGAGCCGGAGCCGCTGGCGGACCGTCCCGTCACGTTCCTGTGCTCTTGGAGGAGGTTGGCGCAGCGCTCGACGCGAAGCGCGGCGGTGCTTTCATCGACGGCACGTTCGGCGCCGGCGGCTATACCCGGGCCATTCTCGATGCCCATCCCCAGAACAAGGTCATCGCCATCGACCGCGATCCGGATGCGATCGCCGGCGGGGCCTCTCTCACGGCAAAATTCAAGAAGCGCCTGATTCTCGTCCCCGGACGGTTCGGCGACCTCGACGAGATCGCGCACGCGCAGGGTTTCGAGAGCGTCGACGGTGTCGTGCTCGACATCGGCGTGTCGTCCATGCAGCTCGATCAGGCCGAGCGCGGCTTCTCGTTCCGCAACGAGGGTCCGCTCGACATGCGCATGGAGCGGAACGGTCCGAGCGCAGCCGATCTCGTCAACGAATCCAGCGAGGCGGAACTCGCGGACATCTTCTATCATTACGGCGAGGAGCGGCGCGCGCGCGCCGTTGCGCGCGCGGTCATCGAGATGCGGCGACGCCAGCCTTTCGAGACCACGCGTCAGCTGGCGGATCTCGTCGCCTCGCTGATCCGGCAGGAGCCCGGCGGCATTCATCCGGCCACGCGCGTGTTCCAGGGCCTGCGCATCGCGGTCAACGACGAGCTCGGCGAGCTGGTGCGCGCTCTGCACGCGGCCGAGCGTGTTCTCAAGCCCGGCGGACGCCTCGTCGTCGTCACGTTCCATTCGCTCGAAGACCGCATCGTGAAGCAGTTCTTCGCGGCCCGCACCGGGCGCGCAGCCACCGGCTCGCGCCATCTGCCGACGGCCGCCACGCCCGAGCCGACCTTCGAGGCGATCACCAGAGGTCCCGTCGGGCCGGGTGACGAGGAGCTGGCGCGCAATCCGCGGGCACGCTCGGCCAAGCTGCGGGCCGGCGCGCGCACGGACACGCCGCCGCAGGAGCCTTTGAGCGCCATCACCATGTTGGCCGAGTTGCCGCAGACGGCTGAAAAACGGGGAGGGCGCCGATGATCCGGCTGCTCCACATCATTGCGATCTCTGCTCTCATCGCATCGGCGGGCTATGCCTATTCGATCAAGTACGACACGCTCTTCTATGCCGAGCAGGTGGCGAAGCTGAAATCGAAGGCGCAGCGCGAACGCGAGGCCATCGCGGTTCTGCAGGCCGAGTGGCAGTATCTCGATCGCCCCGACCGCCTTCAGGAGGCGGCCGACAAGCATCTCGATCTCCAGCCGCTGAAGATCCAGCAGCTCGCGCGTCTGTCCGACCTGCCGAACCGGCCTTCCCGCGAGGACGAGATCGGCCGCAAGCTCGAAGCGCTCGGGCTTCTCGAGCCGACATCGACTCCGAAGGACAAGAATTCGGACGCCCGCACTCCGACGACCCAAACCCCGAAACGGTGAGCCGCGTGTTGCAAGAGCCCCAAACCGAATGGCAGGGTAAGACCGTTCCTGATCACGCCCAGGACCCGATGGCCGACTCCGCCGCCAGGACCGATCCGAGAAGCTATCCCTCGGACGGCGCGCCGGAGCGCGTCGGCCGCGCACCCTTCTCGGCACAAAGCATCGGGCGTGGCGTACTCGGCCACGCGCGCGAGTTGTTTCGCCTGCGCCACGACAAGAGCACGTCGCGGGTCGGCCTTGCGGCGGCCTGCTTCGTCGGCCTGTTCAGCCTCATCGGCGGCCGCCTGATCTATCTTGCGGTCACGAGCGAGAACACGAGCGAGGTGCGCCGCGCCGCGTCGTCCGAGATTTCCGCGGCCCGCCCCGACATCGTCGATCGCAACGGCGAGATCCTCGCCACCGACGTGAAGATGGTCTCCGTCTTCGCCGAGCCGCGCAACATCGTCGACAAGGACGAGGCGGTCGAACTGCTCACCGCCGTGCTGCCCGACCTCGACGCCACGGACCTGCGCAACAAGCTCAGCACCCGGAAGGGATTCGTCTGGGTCAAGCGCGAGATCACGCCGCGCCAGCAGGCGGAGGTGCATCGTCTCGGCATTCCGGGCATCGGCTTCCTGCCGGAGAACAAGCGCGTCTACCCGAACGCGGAGGCCGCCGCGCACGTGCTCGGCTTCGCCAACGTGGACAACGTGGGCATCGCCGGGATTGAGAAATACATCGACAGCATGGGCCTGCAGGACCTCAACGGCGCCGGATTCAATATTTCGGCCGCCGACCTCAAGCCCATCCAGCTCTCCCTGGACCTGCGCGTGCAGCATGCGCTTCGCGACGAGCTCGCCAAAGGCATGGCGAAGTTCAAGGCCAAGGCGACCGCCGGCGCGATCCTGGACGTCAACACGGGCGAGATCATCGCCCTCGTGTCCCTGCCGGACTATGATCCCAACAACCCGGTCGATGCGCTCGACAAGGACCGGATCAACCGCATCAATGTCGGCGTGTTCGAGATGGGCTCGACCTTCAAGGCCCTGACCGTCGCGATGGCGCTCGATTCCGGCAAGTACAACATCAACTCGAGCTTCGATGCGCGCTCGGGTCTGCGCTACGGCAAGTTCACCATCGGTGATTACCACGCGACGCACCGGGTGCTGACCACACCGGAGGTGTTCGTCCACTCCTCCAACATTGGCACCGCCCGCATGGCGCTCGGCATCGGCGTGGAGGGTCACAAGGCGTTCCTGCGCAAGATGGGGCAGCTCACCCGTCTCGAGACGGAGCTGCCGGAAAGCGCCCTGCCGATCGTTCCGCCCCGCTGGGGCGAGCTCAACACCATGACCATCGCTTTCGGCCACGGCCTCGCGGTCGCGCCGCTCCAGGCGCTCGCGGCGGTGGGCGCGCTGGTCAATGGCGGCGTGATGATCAAGCCCACCTTCCTGAAGCGCGATCAGGAGGAGGCGCGCAAGACCGCCCTTCAGGTGCTCAAGCCCGAGACGAGCGAGGCCATGCGCTATGTGATGCGCCTGAACGCCTCCGTGCCGGAAGGCTCGGCGAGCGCGGCCGCCATCGCGGGCTTCTTCGTGGGGGGCAAGACCGGCACGGCCGAGAAGGTGATCAACGGCCGCTATTCCAAGAACAAGAACCTCACCACCTTCACGGCGGTGGTTCCGGCCGACAAGCCGAAATACGTGTTCCTCACCATCATGGACGAGCCGCAGGCCGTGGAAGGCACCTACGGGTTCTCGACCGCTGGCTGGAACGCCGGCCCCGTGACCGGAAACGTAGTCGAGCGCGTGGCCCCGCTGCTCGGCGTGCCGCCGCGCTTCGAGCCGCCGCAGCAGCCGTTCCCGCTCATGTCGCGCCTTGGCGCCTGGGGCAGCAACCGATGAGCGCACGCACCATGCATCTCGGCGACCTTCTCGATCTCGCACAGGGGCATGACCATGCCCCTCTCGCCGTCTCGAAGATCGCCTCGGATAGCCGCAAGGTCGAGCCCGGCACCCTGTTCTTCGCCGTGCCTGGCACGAAGGTCGACGGCATGAGCTTCGTGCCGCAGGCCCTGGCAGCCGGCGCCGTCGCCATTGTGGGCGAGGCCGCGCGTCCGTCCGATCTGCCGGCCCCGGTGGCCTATGTCCGGGTCGGCGACGTGCGGCGCGCCCTGGCGCTCGCGGCGGCGCGGTTCCATCCGCGGCAGCCCGAGAAGGTCGTAGCCGTCACGGGCACGAGCGGCAAGAGCTCGGTGGCCGACTTCACGCGCCAGCTCTTCGCGCATCTGGGATACAAGTCCGCGAGCGTCGGAACGCTCGGCATCATCACGTCGGACGGCGCCGCCTATGGGTCGCTCACGACGCCGGATCCGATCTCCCTGCACGAGAGCTTCGACCGCCTGGCGAAGGACGGCGTCACGCGGCTTGCCATGGAAGCGTCCTCGCACGGCATCGATCAGCGGCGCCTCGACGGCGTGCGCCTGCACGCGGCGGGCTTCACCAATCTCGGGCGCGATCATCTCGACTATCACGCCACCACCGAAGCCTATGCCGCGGCGAAGATGCGCCTGTTCGACACGCTTCTGCCGGACGACGCACCGGCGATCGTCAATGCGGACGGTCCCTATGCGGACGTGTTCCTGAACGGGATCCGCGAGCGCGGCCTCGAGATCCTCACCACGGGCCGTGCGGGCGAGACCCTTCGCCTCGTCGAAGCGCGCGCTGACGGCTTCACGCAGGCGCTGACCGTCGAGGCATACGGGAAGACGATACGGACGGTCCTGCCGCTCCTCGGCGCCTTCCAGGTCGAGAACGCGCTCGTCGCGGCGGGCCTCGTGCTCGCGGTCGAAGGCGAGGGCCGGGTGGAAGACGTGTTCGAGGGATTCGGATCCCTCAAGGGCGTGTCCGGCCGCCTCGAGCAGGTGGGCGAGGTGGATGGCGCCATCTGCATCGTCGATTACGCGCACAAGCCGGATGCGCTCGCCCATGTGCTCGATGCCCTGCGCCCCTTCGTGAAGGGACGCCTCGTGTGCATCGTCGGCTGCGGCGGCGACAGGGACAAGGGAAAACGTCCGCTCATGGGACGCATCGCCTCCGACAAGGCGGACGTGGTCATCGTGACGGACGATAATCCTCGCTCGGAGGATCCGGCGGCGATCCGCGCCGAGGTGCTGCAGGGCGCGCCCGGCGCCCGCGAGATCGGCGACCGCGCCGTGGCGATCCGCACGGCCGTGACCGAGCTCCGGGAAGGCGATATTCTGGTCGTGGCGGGCAAAGGTCATGAAACGGGCCAAATCATCGGCGACCGGACCCTGCCGTTCTCGGACCACGACGAGGTCCGGGCGGCCATTGCGGAGAGGCAGGGATGAATTCGCCCCTATGGACATCGGACGAGATCGCGGCTGCCACCGGGGCCCGCATCGGCGCGGGCTTTGCGCAAGGTACGGGTGCGTCCATCGACACGCGCACCCTCGAGCCTGGCGATCTCTACTTCGCCATCAAGGGCGACGTGCATGATGGGCATGATTTCGTTGCGGCGGCGCTCGAGAAGGGCGCATCGGCGGCCGTCGTGTCCGAGGAAAAGGCTCCTGGCTTTGCAGGCTCGGACAGGCTCGTCGTCGTGCCGGACGTGCTCGAGGCCATGCGCCGGATAGGCCGCGCGGCCCGGGCGCGCACGGACGCGAAGATCGTCGCCATCACCGGATCCGTCGGCAAGACCGGCACCAAGGAGGCGATGCGCCTCGCGCTCTCCCGCCAGGGCGCGACCCATGCGTCGGTCGCCTCCTACAACAACCATTGGGGCGTGCCGCTGACCCTCGCGCGCATGCCGCGCGAGACCGATTTCGGCGTGTTCGAGATCGGCATGAACCATGCCCACGAGATCCTGCCGCTCACCGGCATGGTCCGTCCGCACGTCGCGGTGATCACCACGGTCGAACCCGTGCATATCGAGTTCTTCGCGTCGCTCTGGGGCATCGCGGACGCGAAGGGCGAGATTTTCTCAGGGATAGAGCCCGGCGGAACCGCGGTGATCAACCGCGACAACGCCTATTTCGAGCGTATGCGCGCCCATGCGAACGCGTCCGCGGCCGGCCGCGTCGTCACCTTCGGCGAGCACGAGGCGGCCGACATCCGCGCCCAGCGTATCATCGTCAAGCCCGACCACTCCATCGTGGACGCCACGGTGTTCGGCCAGCCTCTGACCTACAGGATCGGCACGGCGGGCCGGCATATCGCGCTCAATTCCCTGAGCGTTCTCGCCGCCACCCATGCGCTCGGCGCGGATCTGGCCCTGACGGCGCTCTCCTTCGCCGAGATGAAGCCGCCCGTGGGCCGCGGAGAGCGGACGATGCTCGCCATCGGCGACAGCGAGGCCCTGCTGATCGACGAGAGCTACAACGCCAACCCGGCCTCCATGCGCGCGGCGCTCGCCAATCTCGGCGCCGTCGAGCTCGGGCGCGGGGCGCGGCGCATCGCCGTTCTGGGCGACATGAAGGAGCTGGGCGAGACGGGTCCGCGCCTGCATGCGGAGCTGGCGGAGGCCGTCGAGGCGAACAGGATCGACCTGCTGTTCGCGGCCGGGCCCCTGATGCAGAACCTCGTGGACGCCCTGCCGAAGGCCAGGGTCGCGGCCCACGTGCAGACCTCCGTCGAGCTGGTCGACGCGGTCGTGGCGGCCGTGCGTCCCGGCGATGCCGTGACGGTCAAGGGTTCGCTCAGCATGAAGATGGCCCTCATCGTCAAGGCCCTGAAAGAACGCTACGGCGCGAGCCCGACGGGCCACGCGCTGAAAGGATGACCGATGTTAACCTGGTTGGCTGAGCTCAGCCCCTATTTCAGCCCCCTCAATATCTTCCGCTACATCACGTTCCGCACCGGCGGCGCGACGGCGACCGCCTTGCTGATCGTCTTCCTGTTCGGACCGTGGATGATCTCGCTTCTGCGCCTGCGCCAGGGCAAGGGACAGCCGATCCGCGAGGACGGACCGCAATCGCACCTTCTGACCAAGCGCGGCACGCCCACCATGGGCGGCCTGATGATCCTGGCCGGCGTGCTGATCTCGACCCTGCTCTGGGCCAACCTCGAGAACCACTATGTATGGGTCGTGCTGTTCGTCACGGTGGGCTTCGGCGCCATCGGGTTCTACGACGATTACCTGAAGGTCACGAAGCAGTCGCACAAGGGCTTTTCCGGCCGGTCGCGCCTCGCCATCGAGGCTCTGATCGCGGCCGTCGCGTGCATCGCGATCTCCTACATGGCGACGCCCGGCCTCGCCAACAAGCTGGCGCTGCCGTTCTCGAAGGATCTGATCTTCAATCTCGGCTGGTTTTACATCGTGTTCGCCGGCTTCGTGATCGTCGGCGCCGGCAATGCGGTCAACATCACCGACGGGCTCGACGGCCTCGCCATCGTGCCGGTGATGATCGCGGCCGGCACCTTCGGCTTCATCGCCTATCTTGCCGGTAACGCCGTCTTCTCCAATTATCTGCAGATCCATTTCGTGCCCGGCACCGGTGAGCTCGCGGTGATTTGCGGAGCCTTGATCGGCGCCGGCATCGGCTTCCTCTGGTTCAACGCGCCTCCGGCCCAGATCTTCATGGGCGACACGGGTTCGCTGGCGCTCGGCGGCCTTCTCGGCACGGTTGCCGTGGCAGCCAAGCACGAAATCGTGCTTGCCATCGTGGGCGGCCTCTTCGTTCTGGAGATCATGTCCGTGATCATCCAGGTTGCCTCGTTCAAGCTCACCGGCAAGCGCGTGTTCAAGATGGCGCCGATCCACCACCATTTCGAGCAGATGGGCTGGACCGAGCCGCAGGTGGTGATCCGGTTCTGGATCATCGCCGTCGTGCTGGCCCTGGTCGGCCTCGCCACCCTCAAGCTGCGGTAAGGCGCATGATCCCCGTCACCACCTTCGCAGGCAAAACGGTCGCGCTCTTCGGCCTCGGCGGCTCGGGGCTGGCGACGGCGCTGGCCCTGAAGGAGGGCGGCGCGCACGTGATCGCCTGCGACGACAATCCGGCCAGGATGGCGGAAGCCGGCGCGAGGGGCATCGAGACGGATGACCTGCGCAAGGTCGACTGGTCGCGCATCTCGTCCTTCATCCTCTCGCCGGGCGTGCCGCTGACGCATCCCGAACCGCACTGGTCGGCGCGGCTCGCGCGCGACGCGGGCGTCGAGATCATCGGCGACATCGAGCTGTTCTGCCGCGAGCGGGCAGCCACCGCGCCGAACGCGCTGTTTGTCGCCATCACGGGCACCAACGGCAAATCGACCACGACGGCGCTCATCGCCCACATCCTGCGCGAGGCGGGCCGCGACGTGCAGATGGGCGGCAATATCGGCACGGCCATCCTCTCCCTCGATCCGCCGTCCGACGAGCGGATCCACGTGATCGAGTGCTCGTCGTTCCAGATCGATCTCGCGCCCTCGCTCGCGCCTACCATCGGGGTTCATCTCAACCTCTCGCCCGATCACATCGACCGACACGGGACGATTGAGCTCTATGCGGCGATCAAGGAGCGGCTGGTGACGAAAGCCGGCCTCGCCGTCGTCGGCGTCGACGATGCGATGAGCCGGGCGATCGCCGAGGCCTGCGAGGCGAAGGGCATCAACGTCGCTCGCGTCTCGATCGAGCCGCTGGACGGCAAGGGCGTCTTCGCCGATGGAGAGACGCTCGTCGGAGTGACGGCGACGGACGCTGCGCCGATCGCGAGCCTCTCCGGAATTGGCTCCCTGCGCGGCGCCCACAATGCGCAGAACGCCGCGGCGGCCGTCGCCGTCGCCCTGGCGTTGAACGTTTCGCCGGAGACGATCCGCGCGGGCCTCCACACCTTCCCGGGCCTGTCGCACCGCATGGAAGAGGTGGGCCGCCTCGACGAGGTGCTGTTCATCAACGATTCGAAGGCCACCAACGCGGATTCCACCGAGAAGGCGCTCAAGTCCTTCGGGGATATTTTCTGGATCCTCGGCGGCAAGGCGAAGGAAGGCGGCATCGAGCCGCTCACGTCCTATTTCCCGAAGATCCGCAAGGCCTATCTCATCGGGGCCGCGGCGGATGAATTTGCCAGGACACTCGGTTCAGACGTGCCGCATGTCCACAGCGGCACGCTCGAGACCGCCGTGATGCAGGCGGCGGCAGATGCGCAGGCCCTGGGGGCTCCCGCGGTGGTCCTGCTGTCGCCGGCCTGCGCGTCCTACGATCAGTTTCCGAATTACGAAGTGCGCGGAAACCATTTCCGCGATCTGGTCCGGGCCTTGCCCGGCCTTGAAGCCAAGGGGGCTTGAAGATGGTGTCACGCGCGGAACGCTCGGCCTTCGGCGATTGGTGGTGGACTGTCGACCGCCTGCTCCTCGCCGGCCTCGCCATCCTCATGCTGGCGGGCCTCGTCTTCCTCATGGCGGGCGGTCCACCCGTGGCGGAGCGCCTCGGGCTTTCCACGTTCCACTTCGTGAACCGGCAGGTGATGTTCCTCGTCCCGGCGCTGTTCATCATGATCCCCGTATCGTTCCTGTCCCTGCGCCACATCCGGCGCTTGGCTCTGCTGGTCTATGCGGTCGGCATGGCGCTGATCCTGCTGGCCTTCCAGTACGGGCCCGAGATCAAGGGCGCCCATCGCTGGATCATGATCGGCCCCCTCGGCCTGCAGCCGTCGGAATTCGTGAAGCCCGCCTTCGTGGTGCTGTCCGCCTGGGCGTTCTCGGAGGGCGCGCGCCGTAAGGACGTGCCTGGCACGCTCCTGGCCTTTCTCCTCCTGCCCGCCACCATCGTGCCGCTGATCCTCCAGCCGGATTTCGGCCAGACCATGCTGGTCACCATCGTTTGGTGCGGGTTGTTCTTCATCGCCGGCCTGCACTGGTTCTGGGTGATGGGGCTCGGCGGCGCCGGTCTCGTGGGCATCGTGGCGGCCTATGAATTCCTGCCGCACGTGCGGGCCCGCATCGAGCGCTTCCTCGACAAGGATTCGGGCGACACGTTTCAGGTCGACACCGCCATGGAATCCTTCTCCCGCGGCGGCTGGCTCGGACGCGGCCCGGGCGAGGGAACCGTCAAGCGCATCCTGCCCGACGCGCATACGGACTTCATCTTCGCCGTCACGGCCGAGGAGTTCGGCATCATCGTGTGCATCGCCCTGCTGGTGGTCTTCGCCTTCATCGTGCTGCGCGGCCTGACGCTCGCCCGCCGCAACGAGGACACGTTCTGCCGCTTGGCGGCCACGGGGCTCATCTTCATGTTCGGCCTGCAAGCCTGCATCAACATGATGGTGAACGTGCATCTCATGCCGGCCAAGGGCATGACGCTGCCCTTCATCTCCTATGGCGGCTCGTCGCTGCTGTCGCTCGCGCTCGGCATGGGCTTCCTCATCGCGCTCACGCGCCGTCGGCCGCGCGCCGAGATGTTGGACAATTTCAATCAGGATTGGCCGCGCGGATGACCGCTCCCCTCATCCTCCTGACCGCCGGCGGAACCGGCGGTCATCTTTTCCCGGCCGAAGCGCTCGCCAATGCCCTGAAGGCCTCAGGGGCCAAAGTGGCGCTCGCCACCGACAAGCGCGCCAACGCCTATGCGGGCTCGTTCCCGGCCGACGAGATCGTCGAGATCCCGTCCGCCACGCCCTCCGGCCGTTCGGTGCCGCAGATGGCCAAGGCGGCGCTGCTCCTCGGACGGGGGACGATCAAGGCCGCCTCCCTCATCCGTCACATGAAACCGGCCGTCGTGGTCGGCTTCGGCGGCTATCCCACGGTGCCGCCGGTTCTCGCCGCGTCGTTCCTCAGGGTCCCGACGGTGATCCACGAGGCGAACGGCGTCATGGGACGCGCCAACCGGCTGCTTGCCCGCCGCGCCGGCGTGATCGCCACGGGCTTCGCCGCCATCAAGGGCATTCCGGCGAACGTGCCGGGCAAGGTCATCCATACGGGGAACCCGATCCGTCCCGCGGTGCTGGAGGCGGCGAAACACCCCTATGCGAGCCTGGAGCCCGACGGGAAGCTCCGTCTCCTCGTGGTGGGCGGCAGCCAGGGCGCACGGGTGATGAGCGACGTGGTGCCCCCGGCCATCGAGCGCCTGCCGCCGGATCTGCGGGCGCGCCTCGTGGTCACCCAGCAGGCGCGGGGCGAGGACCTGGAGCGGGTCCGGGCACATTACCGCAATCTGGGTGTGGAATTCGACGCGGAGCCCTTCTTCAAGGACCTGCCCCATCGTCTGGCGCAGGCCGGTCTGGTCGTCTCGCGCTCGGGCGCCTCGACCGTGGCGGAACTCGCCGTGATCGGCCGGCCCTCCATCCTCGTGCCCTTGCCGGGCTCCCTCGATCAGGACCAGGCGGCCAACGCCAAAACCCTCGGAGATCTGGGCGCTGCCATCGTTTGTCCGCAATCCGACTTCACCCCTGAGCGGCTGGCGAACGAAATTCAGCTCATTTTTCAAGAGCCTGACCGCTTGACCAAAGCCGCCGCCGCTGCACATAGCGCCAGAATCACCGATGCGGCGGAGCGTCTTGCTCAGGCCGTTCTCACTCTCATTGCATCGAACAATAACGGAAAAACCTCATGAAACTGCCGCCGAAGCTGGGTCCCATTCATTTCATCGGTATCGGCGGCATCGGCATGTCGGGCATCGCCGAGGTCATGCACAATCTGGGCTACACGGTGCAGGGCTCGGACGCCGCCGACAACTACAACGTGAAGCGCCTGAGCGATAAGGGCATTAAGACCTTCATCGGCCACAAGGCGGAGAACGTGGAGGAGGCGGAGATCGTCGTGGTGTCGACCGCGATCAAGCGGGACAACCCGGAGCTGATCGTCGCCCGCGAGAAGCGCCTGCCGGTCGTCCGCCGCGCCGAAATGCTCGCCGAGCTCATGCGCTTCAAGTCCTGCGTGGCGGTGGCCGGCACCCACGGCAAGACCACCACCACGTCGCTTGTCGCCACGCTCCTCGATGCGGGCGGGCTCGATCCGACGGTGATCAACGGCGGCATCATCAACGCCTACGGGACCAATGCCCGCATGGGCGACGGCCAGTGGATGGTGGTGGAGGCCGACGAGTCCGACGGCACGTTCCTGAAGCTGCCGGCCGACGTGGCCATCGTGACCAACATCGACGCCGAGCATCTCGACCATTTCGGCACCTTCGACGCGATCAAGGAGTCCTTCCATTCCTTCATCAACTCGATCCCGTTCTACGGCTTCGCCGTGATGTGCATCGATCATCCCACCGTGCAGGACCTCGTGGGGCGCATCGAGGACCGCCGCATCATCACCTATGGCGAGAACCCGCAGGCCGACGTGCGCCTGATGGACGTGGATTCGCGTGGCGGGCAGAACCGCTTCCGCGTCATGATCCGCGACCGGCGTCCGGGCTTCCGTCTCGAGCTCGAGGACCTCGTCCTGCCGATGCCCGGCGCGCACAACGCGCTCAACGCCACGGCGGCGATCGCCGTCGCGCACGAGCTCGGCGTCACGCCGGATGCGATTCGCAAGGCGCTCGGCGGGTTCGGCGGCGTGAAGCGCCGCTTCACCCGCACGGGCGACTGGAACGGCGTCACCGTGTTCGACGATTACGGTCACCATCCCATCGAGATCGCCGCGGTGCTGAAGGCCGCGCGCGCCTCCACGGACGGCCAGGTGATCGCCGTGGTGCAGCCGCACCGCTACACGCGGCTGTCGGCCCTCTTCGATCAGTTCTGCACCTGCTTCAACGATGCGGACGCGGTCATCGTCGCGCCGGTCTATGCGGCGGGCGAGCAGCCGATCCCGGGCGCCGACCGCGACAGCCTCGTGTCGGGCCTCAAGGCCCGCGGCCACCGCAACGTGATGGCGCTGGAGCGAACGGAAGATCTCGCGAGTCTCGTGAAGGGCATCGCGAAGCCGGGCGATTACGTGATCTGCCTCGGGGCCGGCAACATCACCCAATGGGCCTATGCGCTGCCGGGCGAGCTCGAGCACCTGGGCGAGAAGGCGGCGTGATGTTTGCGGACATCGTTCCCGACCTGAAGGCCCGCATGCCGGAGCTGCGCGGCAAGCTGGAGACGAACGCGCCAGCCGCGCCGCTGTCCTGGTTCCGCACGGGCGGCCCGGCTCAGGTGCTGTTCACCCCGGTCGACACGGACGATCTCGCGTATTTCCTGCGCCGGCTCGACCGCAGCGTGCCGGTTCTCGTGGTCGGCCTCGGCTCGAACCTCCTCGTCCGCGACGGCGGCTGGGAGGGCGTCATGATCCGCCTGGGCAAGGGCTTCGCCGAAGTGTCGGTGGAGGCCGGACATCGGGTCCGCGCCGGCGCCGGCGCCCCCGACGTGAAGGTGGCGCGCGCGGCGGCGGAAGCCGGCATCGCGGGCCTGTCCTTCCTGCGCGGCATCCCGGGCGCCATCGGCGGTGCGCTGCGCATGAACGGCGGCGCCTACGGGGGGGAGACGAAGGACGTGCTCGTCGAGGCGAAGGGCGTCACGCGGACCGGCGAGGCGATGAGCTTCACCAACGCGCAGATGGGCTTCACCTATCGCCATTCGAGCGTGCCGGACGACGTGATCTTCACCGAGGCGCTGTTCGAGGGCCGCCCGGGCAATCCGGACGAGATCCTGGCCGAGATGAACGCCATCACCGAGGCGCGCTCCTCGACCCAGCCGGTCAACACCCGCACGGGCGGCTCGACCTTCAAGAACCCTCCCGGCCGCAAGGCGTGGGAGCTGGTGGACGCGGCGGGCTGCCGCGGGCTCCGCATCGGCGACGCCCAGGTGTCGGAGATGCACTGCAACTTCCTGATCAATCACGGCTCCGCCACGGCGGCCGAGATCGAGGGGCTGGGCGAAGAGGTGCGCCGTCGCGTCCGCGAAACGTCGGGCGTCGAGCTCGAATGGGAAATCAAGCGGGTCGGCCTCGCGAAGGCCTGATTCGAATCACTTTTCAATTCCCGGTGTCGCCGGGGCGCATGACGGGAGAGATCCATGGCGAAGCACGTTGCCGTCCTCTATGGCGGCTGGTCGGCGGAGCGCGAGGTGAGCCTGAACTCCGGCCGGGCCTGCTGCAGGGCCCTCGAGGGGCAGGGCTACAAGGTCACCCCCATCGACGTGCAGCCCGACATCGCCACCGTTCTCCAGGCCGTTGCGCCTGACGTGGTGTTCAACGCTCTCCATGGGCGCGTGGGCGAGGACGGAACCATCCAAGGTCTGCTCGAAATCTTAAGGATTCCCTATACCCATTCCGGTGTTCTCGCCTCGGCGCTCGCCATGCAGAAGGACAAGGCCAAAATGGTCATGGCGGCCGCCGGCGTGTCGGTGCCCAAGGGGAAAGTCGTTAACCGCCTCGAGGCGGCGAAAAGCCACGTCCTGCCGGCGCCCTACGTGGTCAAACCGATCAGCGAGGGCTCGTCGGTGGGCGTCATCATCGTCCGCGAGGACCGCTCCCATCCGCCCCAGGAGCTGACCCGGGACGATTGGGCCTTCGGCGAGCAAGTCCTTGTGGAATCATATGTTGCGGGCCGGGAACTGACCTGCGCGGTCATGGGCGACAGGGCGCTTGGGGTCATCGACATCCAGCCCGCCACTGGGGTCTTCTACGATTACGATGCGAAATATGTGAAGGGGGGCTCCATTCACGTCCTCCCGGCAGAAATTAAACCGAATATTTACCAAAAGGTCCAAGAGTTGGCGTTAACGGCGCATCAAGCGCTCGGCTGTCGGGGAATCAGCCGCGCCGACTTGCGGTACGACGACACTCCTGGGGGAACCGGGGAACTCGTCGTTCTTGAAGTCAACACGCAACCCGGCATGACCGAGACGAGCTTGGTGCCAGAACTGGCAGCCCACGCGGGCTATTCGTTTGGCGAGCTTGTGCAATGGATGGTGGAGGACGCTACCTGCAACCGATGACGGCCTACCCGGCCGGATTCGCCGTTGCGCGCCCTGCCTCCGCGGGGCGGGGGGCAGGGGCCTCCCCGGTTGGGAAGCCCCTGCGGATCACAAAGCTTTTCGGTTCTTCGCGCAGCGTCCGCCGGCGCTCGGCGGGTCGTCCCCTCGAACAGCGCCTTCCGCGCTTTCTCGGAAGCGGCCTGGCGCTCGGATTCTTCGCCACCGTGGTCGGATTCGGGCTCTGGCAGGGCGGTCACATCGACGGCTTCATCCGCGCCTACGGCGAGCCGCATCACGCCCTCGCGCGCGCTGTCGGTCTCGGCCTCGATCAGGTGACGATCTCCGGCATCTCGCAGATGAGTGAGACCGAGGTCCTGGCCGCGGCGGGCATCAATGCCAAGCAGTCGCTGGCCTTCCTCGACGTGAATGGTCTGCGCGAGCGCCTGGAGCGCGTTCCGATGGTCAAGTCCGCCACTGTCCGCAAGCTCTATCCGAACGAACTGGTCATCACGCTCACCGAGCGCGAGGCGCACGGGATCTGGCAGAACAACGGCGAGTTGTTCGTGATCGCGGCGGACGGCACCGTGATCGACCTGATGCAGGACGAGCGCTACCTCGACCTTCCGTTCGTGGTCGGCGAGGGCGCCAACTCCCGCAGCAAGGAATATCTCGCGCTCCTCGAGGCCGCGGGTCCGCTCAAGGGCCGCATCCGTGCGGGCACTCTCGTGGCCGGGCGGCGCTGGACGCTCAAGATGGACAACGGCATGGACGTGCGCCTGCCGGAGCTGAAGGCCGCCGACGCGCTGGCCCGGCTCGTGAAGCTCGAGAACGAGCAGAAGATTCTGGAGAAGGACGTTCTGGCGATCGATCTGCGCATGGCGGATCGCGTCGTCGTCCGGTTGACGGAAGAGGCAGCCCTGGCCCGCGCCGAGGCGCTCAAGAAAAAACCAATGCGCGGCAAGGGGGTCGATACATGAGTCTCTCGGGTCACGGTTTGACGCCACGCTTGAAGCCGCTGTCGGCGCGCAAGAGCGCCATCCTGTCGGTCCTGGACGTGGGCACGAGCAAGGTCGTCTGCGTGGTGGCGGAACTGAAGCCGGCCGACGAGGTCGAATCCCTGCGCAGCCGCACCCACGTGGCGCGCATCCTCGGCATCGGCCATCAACGGTCCACGGGCCTCAAGGGCGGCGTGGTCGTCGATCTCGAAGCGGCCGAATCCGCGATCCGTCAGGCGGTCCATGCCGCCGAGCGGATGGCGAAGGTCGAGATTCAGTCGGTGATCGTCAACCTCACCGGCGGGCGTCTGGCGTCGGAGCATTTCGAGGCGCACATTCCCGTGCGCGGCGCCGTCGGCTCCGGGGACGTTCACCGCGTTCTCGATGCGGCTTCGAGCTACGATCTGCGCCGCGGCCGGACTGTTCTGCACGCTCTGCCCACCGGCTTCTCGCTCGACCAGCAGCACCACATCGTCGATCCCGCCGGCATGATCGGCGAGCGCCTCGGTGCGGACCTGCACGTGGTCACGTCGGAGGCTGCGGCGGCGCGCAACCTGATGCTTGCCGTCGAACGCTGCCATCTCGGCGTCGAAGCCGTGATCGCGACGCCCTACGCGGCCGGGCTCTCGGCGCTCGTCGACGACGAAGCCGACATGGGCTGCGCCGTGGTCGACATGGGCGGCGGCACCACGAGCGTCGGCATCTTCTCCAACGGGCATCTGGTCCATACCGATGCCATCGCGGTCGGCGGTCATCACGTGACCATGGACATCGCGCGCGGTCTCACGACCCGCGTGTCCGCCGCCGAACGGCTCAAGACTCTCTACGGCTCCGCCATCACGTCGAGCGCGGATGACCGGGACATGATCGCGGTGCCGCAGGTCGATGAGGACGAACGGGACGTTCCGAATCATCTGCCGAAATCGCACCTCGTTCGCATCATCAAGCCGCGGGTCGAGGAAGTTCTCGAACTCGTGCGCGACCGGTTGAAAGGTGCGGGCTTCGCGGCCCAGGCCGGACGGCGGGTCGTGCTGACGGGCGGCGCAAGCCAGCTCGTCGGGCTGCCGGAAACGGCGCGCCGCATCTTGCAGGGCCAGGTTCGTGTCGGGCGTCCGCTCGGCATTAAGGGTCTGCCTGAAGCGGCAAAGGGCCCCGCCTTTTCGGCGGTGGTCGGCCTCCTGGTTTATCCGCAGGTGGCACACATCGAGTATTTCGAGCCGCGGTCCAGCGGCTTGTTTCAGAGTACGGGAACCGACGGCTACTTCTCGCGAGTGGGCCGGTGGATTCGCGAGAGTTTTTAAGTCGAGTAACGCGTTGGCGCGGCGGGCCATCGTGATGAGTTCAAGTTAACAAGGGTCAGCGTCCGCCAAACGCTCATCAGTACAAGGCCAGAAGAGGCACAGGTCATGGCTATCAATCAGCAAGCTCCGGACATCCGGGAACTCAGGCCGCACATCACGGTTTTCGGCGTCGGTGGCGCCGGTGGAAACGCCGTGAACAACATGATTGAATCGGGTCTCGAAGGCGTCGAGTTCGTGGTGTCGAACACCGACGCTCAGGCTCTGGCCTCCTCCAAGGCGCAGCGCGTGATCCAGATGGGCGTCCAGGTCACCGAGGGCCTCGGGGCCGGCTCTCAGCCGGAAGTCGGCCGCGCGGCGGCCGAAGAGGTGATCGACGAGATCCGCGATCAGCTCGCCGGCTCGCACATGGTGTTCATCACCGCCGGCATGGGCGGCGGCACCGGCACGGGCGCGGCTCCCGTCGTGGCGCGGGCGGCCCGCGAGCTCGGTATACTGACAGTCGGCGTCGTCACGAAGCCGTTCCAGTTTGAAGGCGTGCGCCGCATGCGTCTGGCGGAAGCCGGAATCAACGAGCTGCAGCAGGCGGTGGACACGCTCATCGTGATCCCGAACCAGAACCTGTTCCGCGTCGCCACCGAGAAGACGACCTTCGCGGACGCCTTCGCCATGGCCGACCAGGTGCTCTATTCCGGCGTCGCCTGCATCACCGACCTGATGGTGAAGGAAGGCCTCATCAACCTCGACTTCGCCGACGTGCGCTCCGTCATGCGCGGCATGGGCAAGGCCATGATGGGCACCGGCGAGGCTTCCGGGGAGAAGCGCGCCATCCGGGCGGCCGAGGCGGCCATCGCGAACCCGCTCCTCGACGACGTGTCGATGAAGGGCGCGCGCGGCCTGCTCATCTCGATCACGGGCGGCAACGATCTCACCCTCTACGAGCTCGACGAGGCCGCGACCCGCATCCGCGAGGAAGTGGACCAGGATGCCAACATCATCCTCGGCGCAACCTTCGACGAGAGCCTGGAGGGCATCATCCGCGTGTCCGTCGTGGCGACCGGCATCGACCATGCCATGCTGGAGAACGGCGGTGATCTGACGGCCACCGAGCAGCGGATCTCCGAGGTGGCCGAGCGCCTGCGCGCCGAGGCCCGGGCCCGCGCGACGTCCCCTCAAGTCACGCCGACCTTTCGCTCCGCCGCCCAAGCCGAACCGGTGAAGGCGGCTCCGTCCCTGTCCCATAGCGTGGCCGCCATGGCCCCGGTCGCCGCGGTCGCTCCCGTGGCCGTCGCCCAGCCGGTCGAACCGGCCCCGCAGCCGGTGATTCGCGACGACGTGGTCCTCACGCCGGCTCAGCCCCGCCAGGCAGTGGCCTACGAGGCTCCGGCTCCGCAGCAGCCGGTCTATGAGGAGCCGGTAGAGCAGGGAGCGTTCATCCCGCCCCAGGCAGAGCGCGCCATGCGTCCGGCCCGGATGCCGAGGATCGACGAACTCCCGATGCCGGCCCAGAACCAGATCCGGGCCAGCCGTGGGGAGGAGCCCTCCCACGAGCACAAGCCGTCCCTGATCCAGCGCCTCGCGACCATCGGCTTCGGCCGCCGCGAGGAGCCCCAGCACGCTCCCGCCGAGCCGCGCCAGGAGGCCCCACGCCAGCCCATGTCGTCGGTCCATGCCGAGTATGCCCGCCGGCCCGTTCCGCCCCAGGCTCAGCGTCCCGCGCAGGCCCCGATGGCCCAGGCTCCCCGGGCTCACTCCGAGGACGATCAGCTGGAGATTCCCGCCTTCCTGCGCCGTCAGGCCAACTAACTTGACCTAACGTAACGTTAGGAATTGTTGCAAAAGGCCCCCAGCCCTGTCCGGCTGGGGGCCTTCTTTGTTAAAAAATCATTAACATCAATCACTTGGGAGTTATCCCAATTGTAACACAAAGTAAGAAAGCGTGATTTGGCCTAGCCTGGCAGGGGGACTAAGGTGCCCTCACATCAAAGGGGCAGCGCTAATGAGAAGCCTGCCGGTCGGAAGTCACAACGCAGCAAATGCAGCTTCCCCGGCGAAACAGGCTCAGTTTGGCGACAAGGGTAGTTGAGGTTCAGGAATAATGAAGCAAAGCCAGCAAACCACGCTTCGCGCCGCCGTGACCCTCGTTGGAACCGGAGTCCATTCCGGGGATGAAGTGAAGATGATCCTTCATCCGGCTGAAGTGAACCATGGCATTGCTTTCCTGCGCACCGGCCTGTCCGGTGGCCTGGACCGACTGATCGACGCTCGGCATCTGGCGGTGACCGCCACCGAGCTTTGCACGGTGATCGGCGACCGCGACACGGGCGCGGTCGCCACCATCGAGCATCTGATGGCGGCTCTGTCCGGCCTCGGCATCGACAACGTGCTCGTCGAGATCGACGGGCCGGAGGTTCCGATCCTGGATGGCAGCTCGGCCCCGTTCATCGATGCGATCGACCAGGTCGGCATCGCGGTTCAGGGCGCGACGCGCCGCTACCTCAAGGTGCTCAAGCCCGTGCGCGTGACGCAGGGCAAAGCCTTTGCCGAGCTTCTTCCCAACGACCGCGCCTTCCGCCTGGACGTGGAGATCGATTTCCCCACCCCGGTGATCGGCCGCCAGCGCAAGGCCGTCGACCTTTCACCCTCGGTCTTCCGCCGCGAGATCTCCCGCGCCCGCACCTTCGGCTTCATGCGGGACGTGGAGAAGCTCTGGAGCGCCGGCTTCGCGCTCGGCGCCTCCCTGGAGAACACGGTCGCCATCGGCGACGACGGCATCATGAACCCCGAGGGCCTGCGCTACGCGGACGAGTTCGTCCGTCACAAGCTGCTCGACGCGGTCGGCGACCTGTCCCTGGCCGGACTGCCCCTGCTCGGCACCTACCGGTCCTATTGCGGCGGTCACCGCATGAACTTCTCGGTGCTCGAGGCTCTGTTCTCGAGCCGCTCCAACTACGCCATCGTGGACGCCGTTCCGCGCCGCGAGACGGGCTATGCCGAGATCGGCAGCATGGCGGCCTCGGTTCTCGCTCCCGAGATGCACTGAGTCGCCGTCCGGCGGCTCCGTCTCCCTGCTCCAGGCAGCAAGCGCCCATTGGCCGCATGATTTCGTGCAGGCTTTCTTAATTCCTGTTGGGTAAACCATCACGTATGGGCTTGGCTCTGGCCCCATGCTTGGGCTAAAGAACGCTCGGTGCATCGTTAAAACATCGGGCACGGTTTTTGGAGGACCGCGAGGCATGTCGTTCGCGAAGGCTTATGCAGGTATGAAAGGCGCGTCCGCCCGCGCTCTGATCCTTGGCGTCTGCGCCTTGGGGCTCGCGGGCTGCGAATCCCTTTCGTCGCTCAATCCGTTCGACAAGAGCGAGACCTACAAGCCCGAGATCGTCACGGGTGCCCCGGCGGAAGAGATCTACAACGATGGTCTGGCCCGGGTGCAGAAGGGCGACTTCAACGGCGCGGTGAAGAAGTTCAGCAGCCTCGACAAGCAGTTTCCCTATTCCGAATGGTCCCGCAAGGGCCTGATCATGGAGGCCTACGCCAATTACGAGGGCGGCTTCTATGAGGAATCCATCACGGCGTCCAAGCGCTACCTCCAGAGCTATCCCAACACGTCGGATGCGGCCTACGCCCAGTACCTGATGGCGTCGTCCTATTACGATCAGATCCCGGACATCACCCGCGATCAGGAGAAGTCGGAGCGCGCCATTCTGGCCCTGCAGGAGCTGATCCAGCGCTATCCGAATTCCGAATACACGGCCGATGCCCGGAAGAAGCTCCAGGTCGCCAGCGACCAGCTCGCCGGCAAGGAGCTGGAGGTCGGGCGCTTCTACCTGCAGAAGCGCAACTATGCGGGTGCCATCAACCGCTTCCGCACCGTCGTTTCGCGCTACCAGACGACCCGCCACGTGGAAGAGGCGCTCGAGCGCCTCACCGAGGCCTACATGGCCATGGGCATCGTCAACGAGGCGCAGACCGCAGCCGCCGTTCTCGGCCACAACTTCCCTGACAGTCCTTGGTACAAGGACGCCCATGCTCTGCTGACCAAGGGCGGCGTCGAGCCGCGCGAGGATTCCCAGTCCTGGATCAGCAAGGCGTTCCGCGGCGTTCCCCAGGTCAGTCAGCGCACGGGCTAAGCCTCACCCTCCATGCTCATCCAGCTGGCGATCCGCGATATCGTCCTCATCGACAGGCTTGAGCTTCACTTTCATGAGGGCCTGAGCGTCCTCACGGGTGAGACGGGCGCTGGCAAGTCGATCCTGCTCGATGCCTTCGCCCTAGCCCTCGGCGGCCGCGGCGACGGCAGCCTCGTGCGCCATGGCGAGAGCCAGGGTCAGGTCACGGCGGTGTTCGACTGCCCGCTCGACCACCCGGCCCGCCGCATCGCGGCCGATGCCGACATCGATGTCGACGGCGATCTGATCCTGCGCCGCGTGCAGGTGGCCGATGGGCGCACCCGCGCCTTCGTCAACGACCAGCCTGTGAGCGTGCAGGTGCTCAAGGCCATCGGCGCGACCCTGGTCGAGATCCATGGCCAGCATGACGACCGCGCCCTCGTCGATCCCGCCACGCACCGGGCGATCCTCGACGCCTTCGGCGGCCTTGCGGGCGAGGTCCAGTCCGTGGCCGAGGCCTCGCGCCGCGCCCGCGAGGCGCGCCACGCCCTGCACGAGCATCGTGGCCGCATCGAGAAGGCCCGCAAGGAGGCCGATTTCCTGCGCCATGCGGTCGAGGAGCTGACCACCCTCAATCCGCAGGCCGGCGAGGAGGAGGCCCTGGCCGAGCGGCGGGTCGTGATGATGCAGTCGGAGAAGGTCGCCCAGGATCTCAACGAGGCCTATGAGGTCGTCGCCGGTAACACGTCGCCGGTCAACGAGCTTTCGGCCGCCGTGCGCAAGCTTGAGCGCCGGGGCACCCAGGCGCCGGCCCTGGTGGAACCCAGCGTCAAGGCGCTCGACTCCGCGCTCGTCGCCATCGACGAGGCGAGGGCTGCCCTGGAGGACGCGATCCGAGCCACCGAATACGACCCGCGCGAGCTGGAGCAGGCGGAGGAGCGTCTCTTCGCCCTTCGGGCTGCCGCGCGCAAATACGACGTTCCGGCCGACGAGCTCGCCGCCCTGCGCACGCGCTTCGAGGACGACGTGGCCGCCATCGACGCGGGCGAGGAGCAGCTGGCGGGCCTGGAGAAGGCCCTGAAGGAGGCCGACGACGCTTACGTGAAGAGCGCCAAGGCGCTCTCTGCGGGCCGGAAGAAGGCCGCTCAGGCGCTCGATGCCGCCGTTCAGGCCGAGCTGCCGCCCCTCAAGCTGGAGCGTGCCCGGTTCATCACCGACATCCAGATCGACGAGACCAGCCGGGATCCGAGCGGCTTCGAGCGCATCGAATTCTGGGCCCAGACCAATCCCGGCACCCGCCCCGGTCCCCTGATGAAGGTGGCGTCGGGGGGCGAATTGTCCCGATTCATGCTGGCCCTGAAGGTGGTGCTGGCGGATAAGGGCTCGGCTCCGACCCTGGTCTTCGACGAGATCGACACCGGCGTCGGCGGCGCGGTGGCGGACGCCATCGGCCAGCGGCTCGCGCGGCTCGCGCGCAAGGTGCAGGTCATGGCCGTCACCCACGCGCCCCAGGTCGCCGCCAAGGCCGGCAGCCACTTCCTCATCGCCAAGGAGGGAGTGCGGGGGGCCGAGGATCGGGTCGCCACCCGGGTGATCCCGCTCGAGGCGACGCCGCGGCGGGAGGAGATCGCCCGCATGCTCGCCGGCGCGACGATCACCGAGGAGGCCCGCGCGGCCGCGGCGCGGCTGCTCGAGGCGGCCGCCCATTGAGGGCGGACACAGGGTTTCAAGCCCCGTAGGTCAGCTTCGGATACCAGTCCGTGCCGCGTCCCTCGGGGGTCATGTCGAGCACGTTCCACAGGAGCGCGAGATCCGGGGCGCCGCGGGGATCCTGGCCGGGATCGGCAGAATCGCCGGTCATCTCGCCGCTCCAGAAATGCCGGATCGTCCCGTCGCGGCGGGTAAAGACGTTGAAGCCCGGGATTTCCGAACCGTCCTCCAGAACGCCGAAATAATCGCGGGAATAGTGGCCGTTGAGGTCGGTATAAAGCTTCAGGTTCTTCCAGCCGCGCTCCTCCTTCCAGGCGACGAGCCGCCCGATCGGCGAGCGCGCCACGACCGCGAACGCCATGCGCTGCTGAATGTCGGCGCCATTGCCTTCGACGGCTCCGAGCAGGTTGGTGCACATGGGGCAGGGGCGTTCACGCTGCGGCCCGAACATGTAGCTGTAGACGGCAAGCGTCGGCTTGTCACCGAAGAGGTCGGCGAAGCCCGCCGGGCCGTCCTCCCCGTCGAAGCGGTAATCGCCGGTCACCTCGCCGCCGGGCGGCAGGGCGCGGCGCTGGGCGGCGACACGCTCCAGGTGGCGGCGCAGTTCGATCTCCTCCGCCAGCAGGGCCGTGCGTGCGGCGCGGTACTCGGGGCTTTCGTTCGGAAAGCGGACCGGCGAGCGGCGCGCGAGCTCGGCCGCGGGTATGAGCGTATGGGGCATGGAAGGCTCCGTCTCGAGGTCCATTCAGGGTTGTCGGGATGACCCGGTCAGGCGGTCGCGGGCGCGTTCTCCCGGAACGGCTGCAGTTGCGCCTCGAGGGCCTTCCTGAAGGCCGGCCGGTCGGTGCACCGGCGGACATAGGCGCCGAGATTGGCATAGCGCTCCAAAAGCCCGGTCTCGACCAGCTCGCGCAGGACCATGGCCATCATCAGGTCGCCCGCCGTGAAGCGGTCTTCGAGATAATCCCGCTCGCCGAGCCAGGTGCTGAGAGAGGCCAATCGCTTGGAGAGCATGGCCTCCGCCTGCGGCCGGCGCTCCTTGGTCCAGGCCTCGCCCGCATGGAAGACGTCGAGCTGAACCAGGTTCTGCACGAACGGCTCCACCGAGTTCAGGGCGGCGATCACCCAGGTCATGACCCGGGCGCGACCCGCTTCGTCCGCCGGTGCGAGCGCCTCGGACCGCATCGCGAGATGCAGCACGATCGCGCCGGATTCGAAGATCTCGACCGCATCGTCCCGGTAGGCCGGAACCTGGCCGAAAGGCTGCCATTCCCGATAGGCCGTGGTGGCCTGGACGGCCGGGTCGATCAGGGTCGCCTCGTAGGGGAGCCCGGCCTCCTCGAGGGCCCAGCGCACACGAAGATCGCGGACATAGCCCTGCGCGAAGGGCGGCACCCATTTGAAAGCCGATACATGGATGGTCATGGCGTTGCCTCCTGGAATCACGCCCTGCGCGGGCCGACGAGGCCGAACAGCCCCCCCTGCGGGTCGGTGGCCACGACGATGAACATGCCGCCCGGAACCTCGGCGGGTCCGTAATGGATCGTGCCGCCGTTACCCGAGACGGCTTTCGCCGCGCCGTCGATGTCCTCGACGCCGAAATAGAAGGTCCAGGCCGGCGGCGGCCCATCCGGCGTACGCCTCATGACGGCCCCGATCGTCCGGCCGCCATGGTCGATGAACTGGTAGTCGCCCATCTCGCCCATCGGCATGGCGCCGCCCTTCGTCCAGCCGAACCGGGCCGTGTAGAAGGCGAGAGCCGCCGCGGGATCGCTCGTGGAGAGCTCGTTCCAGTGGCAATGGCCGGGCCGGCTCTGGTCGAAAGCGGTGCTCGTTCCGTCCATGGCGCCGCGCATCACGTAGAGCATGACGCCCTGCGGGTCCGCGAGCATGGCGAACCGGCCCACGCCGGGAATGTCGGTCGGCGGCATGTGCTGGGTGCCTCCGGCCCGCACGATCTCGGCCGCCGTCTCATCGACGTCGTCGACGGCCACGTAGCCGAGCCAGGTGGGGCGCATCCCCGCGCTCTCGGCGCCTGCCGGAAAGGGCATCAAACCGCCCACATCCACGCCCCGGATCCCGAAAACCCGGTAGCCGCGGTCGGAGCCCTCCGCGGGCCGCTCCTGCCACCCGACCACCGCGCCATAGAAGCGCGCGGCCGCGTCGGCATCGCGGGTGAGAAGTTCATACCAGATGAAGTCGCCGTGCTGATTGGCCATGTGACACCTTACACATCCAGAATCGGCATGAAGCCGCCGAAGATCATGCGCTTGCCGTCGAACGGCATCTGCTCGCCCATGGCCTGCATGCGCGGATCGGTCATGATCTTGTGGTTGGCGGCGTCCCGGACCTCCTTCGACGGATACTCGATCCAGCTGAACACCACGGTCTCGTCGTCCTTGGCCTGCACCGAGCGGCG